>JBEIFD010000284.1:0-5594 GCA_040382535.1 Merismopediaceae cyanobacterium | reverse complement strand
TTGGTCAGATTTGAGATAAACTCCCGCAGAACTGACATAAACAAACTGTTTGACCCGATCCCTAAATAGTTCAACCAAGGGCTTAGTATCGCTTAATTCCCGCCCATTATTGTCGTAAATAACATCAAATTGTTCTTCTCCTAGTTTTTCCTTTAACTGTCCAATATCTTGGCGATCGCCGTGAATTTGTTGAATCCCCTCAATAGGAGCGTTTTTTTTGCCTCGGTTAAACAGAACAACTTCATGACCCTGCTCTAACAGTGCTTTTGTTAAATAAAAGCCAATAAAACGGGTTACCCCCATAATTAATATCCGCATCATTACCCTCTATTTGTTGATTTTTTTGATTTAATAAGCTGTTAATCATTCAAGACACATACAGGCAAGGGGCTTAAGCCCCTTGTTACATAGCTTTCAGGAAAATCAAAACTATTCTGCCGAACTCTCCAAAACAGCCTGGACTGGTTCACGGTTTAACTTAAAAACCACAACTCCCAAGGGCGGCAAACAGAGATCTAAAGAATAGGGCTGGGAGTGGAATGACCATTCTTCCGACCATTTTCCGCCGAGATTGCCCATATTACTGCCTCCATACTGACCCGCATCACTATTAAATAGCTCAATATAAAAACCCGCCTCTGGAACACCGACTCGATAGTGGCTATGGGGTTGGGGGGTAAAGTTACAGACAACGACCACAAACTCGCTGGGATCTTTACCCCGACGAATAAAGGCGGCCACACTATGGCGATTATCGGTACAGTCAATCCACTGGAAACCCGATTCTTCAAAATCGTTACTGTATAAAGCAGGTTCCGTCCGATAAAGATGATTGAGGGAAATAAAGAACTGTTTTAACTGCTGATGAGGGGCAAATTGCAACAGGTTCCATTCCAAATCAGCCCAAACATTCCATTCACTCCACTGGCCAAATTCCATGCTCATGAACATGGTTTTCTTACCCGGGTGGGTAAACATATAGGAGAAGAGAGCGCGGACATTCGCAAATTTTTGCCACTCATCGCCTGGCATTTTACCGAGCATATTGCTCTTACCATGAACTACTTCATCGTGGGACAACGCCAACATATAGTTTTCACTGTGGTGATACCACATACTAAAGGTGACATTGTTTTGATGAAATTGGCGGAACCAGGGATCCATGCTGAAATAATCCAACATATCGTGCATCCAGCCCATGTTCCATTTCAGGTTAAAACCTAATCCGCCCACATAGGTCGGCCAAGAGACCATTGGCCAGGAAGTGGATTCTTCGGCGATCGTCAAAACCCCAGGAAAATAGCTAAACAAAACACTATTCACCTGACGGAGAAAATCCGCCGCCTCTAGGTTTTCCCGACCACCGTATTGATTGGTCACCCATTCTCCAGGTTCACGGCAATAGTCGAGATAAAGCATTGATGCCACTGCATCCACCCGTATTCCGTCAATGTGATATTTATCAAACCAAAATAGGGCATTAGCAACCAAGAAGTTACGGACTTCATTCCGTCCATAATTAAAAATCAGGGTTCCCCATTCCTTATGCTCCCCTTTGCGAGAATCTGCGTGTTCATAAAGATGGGTTCCATCAAAAAAGGCTAACCCGTGACCATCCTTGGGAAAATGACCAGGTACCCAATCGACAATCACCCCAATGTCATTCAAATGGCACTGATCGATAAAGTACATTAAATCTTCAGGAGTTCCATAGCGGGAAGTTGGTGCGTAATAGCCCGTCACTTGATAACCCCAGGAACCATCAAAGGGATGTTCGGCAACGGGTAATAATTCAATGTGGGTGTAGCCTAATTCTTTGATGTAGGGGATTAATTTATCGACTAATTCATAGTAGGTAAGAAACCTTGCGCCCGTATTCAATTCAGAGACTTGTACAGGGGGAAGTATACCTGCTAGTCCCTTGGCGGTTTCTTGAATGGAAGTGTGCAACCAAGAGCCAATGTGCATTTCATAGACTGAAATGGCTTTACTGAGTGGTTCACTCTTGCGACGATCTTCTAGCCAATCTTGGTCATGCCATTGATAACTGTCGAGATCGGCAACAATAGAGGCGGTTTTCGGTCTTGTTTCCTGATAAAAGCCGTAGGGATCGGATTTTTCGTAAATATGTCCTTCTGCGTTTTTAATTTCGTATTTATAGGCAGTGCCAAATCCTAATTCGGGAATGAATAATTCCCAGATCATGTTGCCGTTTTTCCGCATCTGGTTGCGGCGGCCATCCCAATTATTAAAATCCCCTAAGATTGAGACATTACGAGCATTGGGAGCCCAAACAGCAAAATATACCCCTTTAACGCCATCGACGACTGCGACGTGCGCCCCTAATTTTTCATAGATGCGGTGGTGATTGCCTTCTCCAAAGAGATGAATATCAAATTCGGTTAATTTTGGGGAACTGAAGGCGTAGGGGTCATAAATAACTCGTTCATGCTCTCCTTCTTTAATCCGAAACTGGTAGTTTGCTAGAATCGATGCATCTATTTTGCATTCAAAAAAATTCGCGTGATGAATGGCCTGCATCGGATATTCTTTGCGATCGCTGGGAAAGGTAACCCAAGCGGCTTGGGCATCGGGTAAGTAGGCACGAACTACCCATTGTTTGACGGTTCCATCGGTTTCAATGGGATGGCTCCCCAAAATTTCAAACGGATCATGATGGAGATTATAAACGATCTGATTAACTTGGTCTTGCGTTAAATTTGTTGACATTCGATTATAGATTTTAATAAAGAGGAGAGCCGAAACAGCCTGACTTACTTATAAGTTATATGTACTTTACCAGAAAAATGGGGTTTTCAAGCCTCGTCCTTATGGATCAACTTGGATCAATTTACCAAACTGGGTTTAAATCTAGGATGAAGCCCTGTAATACGCTTTCCCCTGACAATTGACTGGGATTTTCTAAGATTTCGACGGCTTGCCCTTGCCGATAAATTTCAACTTGCCGATCCTGACGATTAATCAACCAGCCTAATTGGGTTCCATTCTCTAGATATTCTTGCATTTTGTTTTGCAGAGATTTTAGGCTGTCACTTTTTGAGCGTAATTCGATGACAAAATTAGGACAGAGGGGAATAAAGCCTTGATGTTCTTCTGTGGTTAAATTATTCCACTTTTCCCAAGGAATCCAAGCGGCATCGGGGGATTTGTCCGCATTATTGGGGAGTTTAAAGCCACCAGAGGAGTCGAAGGCGATTCCCTGTTTATTCTGCCGACTCCAGGCTTGGAGTTGATAGGAAATTTCTATATTTCGGTTGCTGGTTTCTCCTCCTGTGGTTGACATAATGACTAAATCTCCCTGACAACTTCTTTCAAAGCGCAAGTCGCGGTTATCTTGGCATAATTGATAAAATTGCTCATTGGATAACTGGAAAGCGTCAAATTTAACGATCAGAGGATTCATCATCTTTTTTCGTCTATTTACTGAGAAATTGGTAGATAAAAAACGAAATTAGCAAGGGCAGGCAGGATGCCTATCCCACAAAATAGAATAATTTGCTTGATTGATCTTCCCGAATAAGGCGATCGCGTCTTTTCAAGATTAATAGGGCATGGTGTACTTAAAGTCTTTAGTCCCTTCGTAATTAGAGAGTTTCGCTAATTTTTCGAGGATTTGCGTCCCAGAAACGGTTTCTCCCTTAATGATCCAAGTGGGATAGGATTGAATTTTTGCGGCGGTACAAGCTTCTGGCTGAGGATTTTTGCCACTAGGATCGCATTCTATGGAGTTAATTTCCTTAAAGGCTTCTTTTCCGAATAATTGCTTTTGTTCGTAACAGTGGGGACACCAAAAAGCACTATACATTTTGGCATCGATCGCTTTTAAATGTTTGGCTAGGGCAATTTCTGAGGGGCCAGAAGTCATGGTAATTTCCCAGCCATAGGGAGGAACGGGACTGGTTGTGGCCTCGGTAATAGGGGTGAGTCCATTGGTCGCAACGGGGCCGTTGGCACTGGCGTAGAGGCCGAGACTGCCCATCACGGTAATCAGTCCGACAATAATTGACGTGAAAAATACTTGACCCACTTCTTCCCACTCCCGACCGATAATGGCCAAAATAAATAAAGTCATTGAAAAAATTGCTGAGGTTAGGCAGTACCAACAAGCTTCATTGAGCTTAAAAAAGGAAATATACATCAAATAGCCACTAAAGACTGCCATTGCAGTTCCGCCAATCAACAGCATTCGTCCTGTTATTTTTTCCAGTTGATTACGTTGTTGCTTGTTTTTTTCTGCATTCACCAAAAAAGGTGCGAGGGCAAAGACAATCATCGCGACATAGGCTAAAAGTCCAAATAGACTCAGAGGCAGACCAAAAACCTTGGCGTAGGGACTCTGAAGGACGAGATCGCAACTGGAAATTCCTGACGCTTTATCAATAGGACAGGCTGTTTTTCCTCCTGTCAGGGCAACGAAAGTAAGATAGGCTGTAATCAGACTACCGATAACGGCGATCGCGCCCACGATTAAACGGGAATAGCGATGAATCCAAGGAACAGAGCGTCTGCGAATCATAGAGCGTGAAAAGTAGAATTTAGTGACTATGGTGAAGAGTGATCAAACTATATCAATCTTACACTCCGATCTTTAATCTCTGCGATCGGTAAGATTCCACAAAGGCGATCGCGACAAGCTAAGACCGCTCAATTGTCCAAAAAGGAAAGGTTTGACTAGGGTTAATAAAAACACCTTTAATCCCGTTTTGAGCAAAGGCAAAATCCTTCGTCTGCCAGAGGGGAAGATAGGGAACTTCTTGCCCTAATAGGGTTTGAATGCGACCAAAGATTTCATTGCGTTTGGCGGGATCGGATTCTTTGCGTTGTTGATCAATCAATTGATTCATTTCTTCGCTGTAATAAAACGAGCCTTGACCTTGGGAACCGCCTTCTTCACAGCCTTTAGTGGTAGACCCCTTGGCACAATATAAAAAGGGATAAATGTAATTGTCAGGATCGAGAAAATCGGGATACCAATTAGAAACGGCACTTTCATACAAACCCTTGCCTACGTTCCTAAAAAAAGCCGCCGAAGCAATACTATTCGGCTGAAATTGAATCGCTCCATCTAAGTCTCGTTTAGAAAGGGCTTTGAGGAGAGCGGCGACGATACTGGCGGTAATAGACCCTGATGAGTGCCAAATTTCGACGGTAACAGGATTTTCTTTGGAATAACCCGCCTGTTGTAACAATTGTCTGGCTTTTTCGATATTATGATCACCGTATTCGGTTTGAAAAACGGGTTTATAGGCTTCAAAGCCCAGGGGAATCATGCTATATAACGCTTCTCCCTGGCCTTGCAAAATCCGTTCATTCAACAGTTTTCGATCCACCAAGGACGCGATCGCCTGTCGTACCAACTTTTGTTTCAGAGGATCACTGTTCATATTCAGCGTCATAAAATTGACAACCGATCCCGACGCTTCAATTACCTGCCCCTCTCCTTTTTCAGCATAAGCTTTGAGCTTTTTGACCTGTTGAGGCAAGAGAGATTGATAGGCAACATCCACCGCCTTAGTCCGAAAGGCATTAAAAAGATTAGCGGGGTTACTCGGATAAAGTTGTAGATCAATTCC
>JBEIFD010000283.1:0-5632 GCA_040382535.1 Merismopediaceae cyanobacterium | reverse complement strand
TAGAATAGATGGCGGTTGATTTACCCAATCTAATCGATGGGTAGGGTATTTAATAGTTGTCATAAGCTAACTGCAAAAGTGATATGTAAATTATAGCACTAGACACTGTAAATCGACAATGTAAATTTATAACTAGACAGTTTTTCTAAGTCTTGCTAGGATTGACTTAACAGGATTTTTATCATTCTCCATTAATTGAATCTCTTCTAAACGCTTTTTAGGAATATAGACAGAGCCTTTCCGCAAGCAAACCCCACTTTCCCAAAGCTCGTAATCATACCAATACTGTTCATAGGATTTACCCTTTTTAGTACAGTATCGAGTCATTATACAACCGCTTCCTTCTCCCCGTTCCCGTTTCTTTTTAGCAGGTTTAGATTTGAAGTCGGGGGATGATACGAGAAAGAGTTTAGGGGCTTCTTTCAAGAGGCTCGGCTGTATCCAGGCTTCTCCAATTTCGCTGTACTGTATTGCATAATTCATGATTGATTTTGTCTCCTTCGGCAAGCTCTGGACAAGCCTTAGTAAAGTGGCTAGAAGTCATAGTCATAGTCGTTAGAAACCTTTTCGATTTGAGTCGATTTGAGTGGGTAAACGCTTAGAGCAAGTTCATTGAGGGGGATATATTCAAAAATTTCAGTCCCACTCAAGCAAAGAGCCATAGTCCCGTCATAGGAAAAATTAGCGATGTGTATTACTGCCCCTGGAAATTTCTCGCAAGTGACATAATCGCCAATCACTAAAACGCGATCACACAGTCCCGCTTCGCGATCGCAGGATTCAAGCTGTTTCACTTCTATTTCCATTTCGAGCTTTTTCACTTCCATACAGTTTTCAATACTATTATTATCCCCCCCCCCCCTCATTTTTAGGGGGTGTTAGTGAGGGTGTTAGTGAGGGTGTTAGTGGGGTGTTAGTAAAAGTGTTAGTGACCTCTAAGCCTTTATCTACAATACTTTCAGGATTACTAACAGAATTTTCGGGAAGAGTGGTAGGAGGGGGGGGGGTCACTATGTTTTGATCATTTTCAGACGATTCACCGATAGTAAAAAGGTTTGGGATGAAATAAACTTTTTTACCAGTGGACTTAGACCGATCAGTAGAAACCAACTCACGATCTTCTAATCGGCTGAGAACGACATAAACATTTGAGTATCCGCCCATTAAATCTTTAATCTCAATTGCTTCTAATCGGCGATCGCCAGCTTCTTTTAGAATGGCTAGGATTTGCTGAGAGGCCGTTCGTTTTTCCCCTGATTCATCCCCTAATTCACCTTTGTAGGCATAGATCCCTGATTCATCCCATTGGGATTTAGGGTTAATGATTAGGTCATGGGAGCTTGCTTGGGTTTCACGAGGGGTAATGTCTAAGCGGCGGCGATCGCTGTCCTGGGTGTCGATGGATAATTGCCAGATTCCCCAAGCGGCGGCGGCAATACGGCCAGTGCCACTCATCTTATCGATTCCTTTTGCTTCCTTGGATTTGTTGTCATGGTGAATGAGAATGCCTGCGGCATTTACACTTGCTAATAAATCTCGTAACTGGTAGATAGGACGTGCAAATTCAGCATCATTTTCACTTATCCCAGATTTTCGGCTAATACTGGTCAGAGAATCCAAAATAACAAGGTCAGGTTTAAACTCCTGACATTTAGCCTGTAATGGTGATTGGTTTGTGATGTCAAAAGAAGTTAGGACAACGAAATTGTCATGCAAATCCTGGGGAATATCAGCAAATCCACAAGCTTTTAATCGTCGGGCCATCGACTTAATCGATTCATCGGAAGTGACATATAAAACCTTGCCTTGTCGAACCGATTCCCCTAAGAAACTTTTTCCAGTGAGGGTTTCCTTTGCCAATTGAGTAGCAAGTAATGTTTTCCCTACTTTTGGTTTGGCACTCAAAATAATGAGTTCACCCTGGGGAAGATATCCTGGAACGTGCCACGCTTGGCCGTCTGATTCCATCCCTAGCAACTCATCTAGGCTAAATCCTGCCTTTTGAGGGGTAACACTCTCTTCGTCTAGGGAGAGCATGATAGAACGGATTAAAGATAGGCTACGGCCACTATTTTGGGCTAATTCACCGAGCAAAAATTGACGTTTGGCGGTGTTGGGTTCTTGCTGAATAATCTTGAGTTCATTAACAAATTTTTCCCATTTCAGATCAACATTCTCAGATGACTTTCCTTTTTTCTCATCCCAAATACGGCGGGTCAACCGTTGTTGAAAGGGTTTGATAGTATTTTGCCAGTTCTGAAAATCCTTTTGATACAGGAACTTTTTGATCCGCTCTGAGATTTTGAGTAACTCAGTTTCATCCTGACAGAGAGGTTCGATTTTATCCAGAAGGGCGATCGCAGATTCATTAGAGATTTTCACACCCAGATTAATTAGGCTTGTCTCAAGGTCATCGATCATTACATCCCACTTGATACTGCCGTCGATGGTTTCATACTTGTAGGGGATGTTAAAAGGGGGAACTAGGGCCTGCTTCATTGGATGATGCCCTAACCAGTGTTCTTTAACCTCTACGGGATCAATTCCTAAATGAATGAGTAACTCACCCAGGGCGATCGCGTCTTCCCTGAAAGTTATGTCCTGATGGTCAAACTCAAAAAGTAGGTTGGCGTAGAATTTAACCAATTCTTTGAATGTTAAGTTATCCTGTGGAAACTTTGGTTCTTCACTTGTTAGCTTGTAGAATGGTGACATACTTGATTTACCTCGGTAGTGTATAGAAAATGCAATCGGGGCTTTTTTTTCCCCTAAGCTGTGATAGATTAGAACTAGGGGTTTATAAGTTTACCTTTATGCCTATTTTGACACACATTGGTAGGAGAATGAGTAAATGAAGCGTGATTACATTGAAGTTTTTGCGGGTAAGTTAAAAAAGTATGGGATTAAGGGCAAGGATCTGGCCGAAGCATCTGGCCGTAATCCAAAGACAATTTCTGAGATTTTGAATCGCAAGGCCTCTCCCAGTATTGAAAGTTTTAATCATTTGATTGAATGTTGCGATCAACTTTCCCCAGGGTTTGCCGATGAATATTATTTGGCTCTTGTTGGCCCTATTGATTTTTCTCCTGAACAGTTAATCAGACGTTTAGATACCTCTCAATTGGCAAGTTTGATGTATGCAGTCGGTCAGCGTATTCAAGATTATGGGCAATCTCAACGAAAGGATGCGATCGCGTCTTAGAAAAAAAGTCGGAAAAAGTCTGGAAAAGTCTGGTTTTCTTAAAAGTGTGATCTGGATCAATGAAAAATAGTTGCTTATTAGTGTATTTTTTTCTTATGTAAAAATTTACTAATGGATGGCTATGGCTAAAACTTCACAAGCAAACGGAGTTATTCTAGGTAGTGGTGAACAGGAAGTTAGTCGCGTTACTCTACAAGCGATCGCAATAGAAATAACCGTTGAACCATACAAAAAAATCCTCCCAATTATCTTGAGAGGTTAAAGTAAGTTCATTGTTGACAAAAGAGTTAATAGTCCAAATGATTAGCCGATAAAAGGTGTATGAGCAAAACCGAAAAGCTGGGGATGACTGAAGCAGAAAGCCCATAGACCTCCTACTACTGAAATCGCAAGTAAAGCATTGGTAAAAAAGCGTCCCGATTCAGGATTAACACCTAACCCTTTGTCCTCTTTTCCACCTGTAAAGAAGAGTGACCAAGCTTGATTGCCAGAGATGGGGGTGAAACTGTTAAAGTCTGAACGGAAAATAACAGGGGCAAAAAGGTCTTTGTTAGTGTAAATATCGTAATCAGAATTCATGGTTTTAACTCCAAATTGTAGAAATAATTGTTGTGGTTTAAGAAATATAAAAGAGATCGTTAAATTTTTTAATAGAAACGTGGAATTTCCTTCAGTAAAGATTCCCGCTTGCTTATGACTTAATTTAGAGATTACCTAACCAACCAATAACATCGTGCTTGATACTAACTTCTATTGCTAAGAGAGAAACAAAACCAATCATGGCAAAACGACCATTTATTATTTCGGCGTACTTAGTCCAGCCTAGTTTTGCGGTTTCATCAACGTAAACAGTGGGTTCGACGGCAAAATTGTTTAAGCGGTTATCTGGGTCGAGTCTAAGTCCGCGTGTAGCTGAAGTCATGGTTGATTGCCTGATGAAAAAAATGTTTCTTTATGTAAACTAATGTAACACTATGTTAAGAAGTGTGTCAAGCTCTTGACAAAATAAAATGGTTTGCGTTAATAGAGTTTTGTCCAGTGATCGCAATAATGGATAACTTAATCTGCTCTGACGGTCGGATTACAGATAGCCTTTAAACCATCTGCCGCGATCGCAATAAACAGAAAATATTTAACTCGCTGGTTTGATCGCCGCGCAACGCAAGGGCGAGGGACACGCTAAAGCTGGCTATAACAGATAACCTTTCAACCGTTACCATTTTCGCAATAACAGATAACCTTCAAATCAGACAGTCTAGGTTTCCCACAGACAACCCAAGCTAACCCACTGTAGCGGAAAAAAAGCTTTGATATTCACGACAAATCTTTGCATGGATGCGATCGCTTTAATTAGTTAACACATCCTACAAAAGTGGCGATCGCACTACCACAGCAACTTTGAGAAAGCAATCATCAATAAAACTTATAGCTTCAACAAGAAAAGCCAATTATTAATCTTCTTTACAATTTGTTACAAACCCTGTTAATGTAAACACATCATAAATAAATCAATCAACACCGCAATCATAAAACCATGACCACTACCCTCCAGCAACGCGAAAGCGCATCAGCTTGGGAACAGTTCTGCCAGTGGATCACCAGCACCAACAACCGTATCTATGTCGGTTGGTTCGGAACCCTGATGATCCCTACCCTGTTAACTGCAACCACCTGCTTCATCATCGCCTTCATCGCCGCTCCCCCCGTTGACATCGACGGAATCCGTGAACCCGTAGCAGGTTCCTTACTCTACGGAAACAACATCATCTCTGGTGCCGTTGTTCCTAGCTCCAACGCGATCGGTCTTCACTTCTACCCCATCTGGGAAGCAGCTTCCTTAGATGAGTGGTTATACAACGGTGGCCCTTACCAATTAGTTGTATTCCATTTCTTAATTGGAATCTTCTGTTACTTGGGTCGTCAGTGGGAACTTTCCTATCGCTTAGGAATGCGTCCTTGGATTTGTGTCGCTTACTCAGCACCCGTTTCCGCCGCTACCGCAGTTTTCCTAATCTACCCCATCGGACAAGGTTCCTTCTCTGACGGTATGCCTTTAGGAATCTCTGGAACCTTCAACTTCATGATTGTTTTCCAAGCAGAACACAACATCTTGATGCACCCCTTCCATATGTTGGGAGTAGCTGGTGTCTTCGGTGGTTCCTTGTTCTCTGCAATGCACGGTTCTTTGGTAACTTCCAGCTTGGTTCGTGAAACAACTGAAGTCGAATCTCAGAACTACGGTTACAAATTCGGACAAGAAGAAGAGACCTACAACATCGTCGCGGCTCACGGTTACTTCGGTCGCTTGATATTCCAATATGCTTCTTTCAACAACAGTCGTTCCTTACACTTCTTCTTAGGAGCATGGCCTGTCATCGGAATCTGGTTCACCGCAATGGGTGTTTCCACAATGGCGTTCAACTTGAACGG
>JBEIFD010000282.1:0-5644 GCA_040382535.1 Merismopediaceae cyanobacterium | reverse complement strand
TTACAGAAGAGTTTGGTTACAAGAATGTCCACGAAGTTCCCAAAGTCGTCAAAATTACGATCAATCGGGGTTTAGGAGAAGCTTCTCAGAATGCTAAAGCTCTTGAATCTTCTATTGTCGAATTATCGACGATTAGCGGACAAAAACCCGTTGTTACTCGCGCTAAAAAGGCGATCGCGGGCTTCAAACTCCGAGAAGGAATGCCCGTCGGAGTAATGGTCACACTACGGTCTAAACGGATGTACTCCTTCTTAGACCGACTGATTAGCCTAGCACTCCCCCGTATTCGAGATTTTCGTGGCATTAGCCCCAATAGTTTTGATGGGCGAGGTAACTACAGTTTAGGAATTCGAGAACAACTCATTTTTCCTGAAATTAGCTACGACAGTATCGATCAAATTCGCGGATTTGATATCTCGATCATCACCACTGCTAAAACCGATGAAGAAGGACGTGCCTTACTAAAAGCGATGGGAATGCCCTTTAAAAACCCATAGTTAATTGATAATAGAAAAATTGATAATGGATAATGAATGGTTTAGCCAACATCCAGAGCTTAAACCTGTTTAAGTTCTCCAAAAGCAACTATTAATTATCAACTATTAATTATCAACTATCAATTAAAAAGAATCCACTAGGAAAAAAACTTAAGGAATAATGGCATCAACCGACACAATTTCTGATATGCTCACCCGCATCCGTAATGCCTGTGCAGTGAGACATCCCACAACCCTAGTTCCCACCACCAAAATGACCCGTAATATTGCCCAAGTCCTCAAAGACGAAGGCTTTATCGAAGGATTTGAAGAAGTGGGCGAAGGCATCCAGAGCAACCTTGTTCTAACCCTCAAATATAAAGGAAAAAATCGCCAACCCCTGATTAATACCCTACAACGGGTCAGCAAACCAGGCCTGCGGGTGTATTCTCCCTCTAAAGAAATTCCCAGAGTTTTAGGCGGTATCGGCATTGCCGTTGTCTCCACCTCTAGCGGGGTTATGACAGACCGAGAAGCCCGTCGTCAAAAAATTGGCGGCGAAATCCTTTGCTACGTCTGGTAATTTGAATAGTCATTGATAATTAGTGATTGATAAATTCGTAAACTATCAACCCACTCTTAACGATAACTATTAACGATTAACCAAGAAAGCATGAACCTCTAATCACAGTTAAAAACTATGTCTCGTATTGGTAAACGCCCCATCCCTATTCCAGCCAAAGTGACCATTGACATCAATGAATCACACCTGACTGTCAAAGGGCCCAAAGGTACCCTAGAGCGCGATCTTCCAGAAAAAGTCAAGGTCGAGCAAGACGGAGAAATCCTGAATGTCATTCGCCAAGACGAATCTCGGACTGCGCGGGAACGTCACGGGCTCGTCCGTACCCTAGTCGCTAATATGGTCGAGGGTGTTTCTAAAGGATTTGAAAAACGCCTAGATATCCAGGGCGTTGGTTATCGCGCCCAAGCCCAGGGAACAAAAATCACCCTCAACTTGGGATACAGCAAACCGGTTGAAATGGCTATGCCAGACGGTATTCAGGTCGCTGTCGAAAATAATACCCAAGTTATCGTAACGGGTATTGATAAAGAATTAGTCGGCAACATGGCCGCTAAAATTCGGGCAACTCGTCCTCCCGAACCCTATAAAGGAAAGGGTGTCCGTTATTTGGGCGAATTTGTTAGACGTAAAGCTGGTAAGACAGCCAAAGGTAAGAAATAACCATGAAATTAACTCGCCAAGAACTACTTCAACGCCGCCACAAACGGATTCGGCGCAAACTGAGTGGAACATCCGAATGTCCCCGTTTAGCGATTTTTCGCTCCAATCAACATATTTATGCCCAGGTTATTGATGATGTCGCCCAACATACCTTGGCGGCCGCATCGACCCTAGATCCAGATTTAAAAAGTGAACTGGAATCTACCTCCGATTCAACTGCTTCGGCTGCCGTTGGTAAATTAGTCGCGAAACGTGCCTTAGCCAAGGGTATTGAATCAGTGGTATTTGATCGGGGTGGAAACCTTTATCATGGCCGTGTTAAATCCTTAGCCGAAGCTGCCCGCGAAGCTGGGTTGAACTTTTAGAAATTTATTTAACGTGGAGGTAAAACTATGGCAAGTCGTAAAGGCAGCAGAACCAAAGCCCAGGAAACCAACTGGCAAGAGCGGGTTATTCAAATCCGTCGCGTAAGTAAGGTGGTCAAAGGTGGTAAAAAACTCAGCTTCAGAGCGATCGTTGTCGTAGGCAATGAAAGTGGCCAAGTGGGAGTTGGGGTTGGTAAGGCGGGAGATGTCATTGGAGCCGTCCGTAAAGGCGTTGCCGATGGCAAGAAACAGTTAATTGATGTGTCTTTAACCAAGGCTAATTCGATTACCCACATTACCAAGGGAGCTTCTGGTGGAGCCAATGTGATTATTCGTCCAGCCGCACCAGGGACGGGGGTAATTGCAGGGGGAGCCGTGCGGACAGTGCTGGAATTAGCTGGGATCAAAAATATTCTGGCTAAACAGTTAGGTTCTAATAATCCGCTTAATAATGCCAGAGCTGCCGTTAATGCCTTAGAAACCCTCAGAAGTTTTGCCGAAGTTGCAGAAGAAAGAGGCGTTTCTATCGAACATCTTTATACTTAAGTCAAAACTCTCAGCTTAGAGGCTTAATCGTAGCGAATCGTGACGTTACGCTTTTGGCTTTTGCTAGATTTTTGATTATTTAAACTAAATTCATTTACTGAGAAATTAAAGATTATGCGATTAGACGAACTTTCTCCTAAAGAGGGGTCAACCAAACGTCGCCGTCGAGTCGGTCGGGGTATTGCCGCAGGTCAGGGCGCAAGTTGTGGTTTCGGGATGCGGGGACAAAAATCCCGTTCAGGTCGCCCTACTCGCCCTGGTTTTGAAGGGGGACAAATGCCCCTTTACCGTCGTTTACCCAAACTCAAGCACTTTCCGCTCATTAATCAAAGACAATACACCATTATTAACGTCGGTCGTTTGAATGGTCTGCCTGCTAAAACAGAAGTTACTCTCGCGAGTTTGATGCAAGCAGGAATTGTCACCAGTAATGATGGCTCATTAAAAATTCTGGGCGACGGAGAATTGACTGTTGCTTTGACCGTAAAAGCGGCGGCCTTTACCAAGAGTGCCAAAGAAAAAATCGAATCAGCAGGTGGTTCTGTGGTGATTAGTGAAGAGTAGTAGAGTGTTTGAAAATTCACTCTATTAATTGATAAATCATCATTTTAATTGATTTTACCAACGCGAAAACTGTGTATTAGGCGATCGCCAACTGCCTTTATTCGATTGAGATCTTTTTTCCTTAAAATTTCCGAACTGATTGTAGCTGATACACTAATAACTAATCACTAATAATTAATCACCGATAACTAAATTATGGTCGTTAGTCGAGATAAAACCCCCTCAGCCCAGGAAACCTTTTTACAGATGGCTCAAGCGGCTGGCCTCCGAGGTCGGTTGCTGATTACGATTGCGCTATTAATTTTGGTACGCCTGGGTATTTTTATTCCGATTCCAGGCATTGATCGCCAAGCTTTTACGGCAGCCATTAGCAATAGCCCCGTCCTGGGATTTCTAGACATTTTTACTGGGGGAGGGATCTCAACGATTGGGATTTTTGCCTTGGGCATTCTTCCCTATATTAATGCCTCTATTATTTTACAGTTATTGACGGCGGCGGTTCCCGCCCTAGAAGATTTACAAAAAAATGAAGGTGAAGCGGGTCGTCGCAAAATCTCCCAATATACCCGTTATGTCGCAGTAGGCTGGGCTATTATCCAAAGTATTGGTTTAACGGTTGGTTTACTCCGTCCCTACGCTCCGACTTACGGCCCTGTTTTTATTGTTCAAACGTCTTTGGCATTAACGGCGGGTTCACTTTTTGTCATGTGGATTTCTGAATTAATTACAGAAAGAGGCATTGGAAATGGGGCTTCTTTGTTGATTTTTGTCAATATTGTGGCAACTTTACCGAAAACTTTGGGAAATACCATTGACTATGCCCAAACAGGAGGACGGGAAGCGATCGCCCAGGTCGTGATTTTGCTCCTAGTTTTCCTGGCGATGATCGTCAGTATTGTCTTTGTGCAAGAAGGAACTCGGCGAATCCCCATTATTTCAGCCCGTCGTCAGGTCGGAAAACGACTGTATCGAGAAAGAACGAGTTACTTACCCCTGCGTTTAAATCAGGGTGGAGTAATGCCGATCATTTTTGCTTCGGCAGTCTTAATTCTCCCCTCTTCTTTAGCGGGATTTTTAAGCAATAACGAAGATTTGAGTTCCGTTGGACAGGTTTTTGTGCAAATTGCCAATTCTTTGCAACCTGGAACCTGGACTTATACCATCGTGTATTCTGTCTTAATTTTCTTCTTTAGTTATTTTTACGCTTCTTTGATTGTTAATCCCGAAGATATTTCTAAAAATCTTAAAAAAATGGGTTCTAGCATCCCAGGTATCCGACCAGGGAAAAAGACGGAAGAATACTTAGAAGGCGTTCTCAATCGACTTACCTTTTTAGGCGCGATTTTTCTCAGTGCAGTTGCGATCATTCCTGTCTTTGTAGAAAATGCGACTGGTGTAACGACTTTTCGAGGTTTAGGCGCGACATCTTTATTAATTTTAGTAGGGGTTGCGATCGATACCGCCAAACAAATTCAAACCTACGTCATCTCTCAACGTTATGAGGGAATGATCAAACAGGATTAATTTTCCCAAATTTTCCCCTTGTAATAGAGGCGTTGCTAACAGCGTCTCTATTCTTGTTAAACACACTTTTTCATTCAAAAAAACTTAATTATTACCATGAAAAACGGATTAATTTTTCTAGGGCCACCAGGATCGGGTAAAGGAACTCAAGGTCAAGTTTTAGCCAAAAATCTCCAAGTTCCCCACATTTCTACAGGCGATATGTTAAGACAGGCGATCGCGGACAAAACACCATTAGGAGAACAAGCTCAATCCTATATGGATAAAGGGGAATTAGTTCCTGATGATTTAATTTTAGATTTAATTCAGGAAAGACTAGAACAAAAAGACACGGAAAATGGTTGGATTTTGGATGGATTTCCTCGAAATGTCGCCCAAGCGGAATTTTTAGACCAACTACTTGTTGCTATCGACCATCGAGCTAAATGGGTGATTAATTTGAATGTACCAGACGATATTCTTGTCAACCGTTTATTACTTCGGGGACGAAAAGATGATAGCGAAGAAACCATTCGCCATCGCCTCGTTGTTTATCAATGGCAAACCGCTCCCCTAGTCGGTTACTACCAAGACCAAGGTAAACTCTATTCCATCAACGGTGATCAATCTCCTGAAGAAGTCGGAACCATCTTGCAGAATTTAGTTACTGCGTAGAAAACATTGATTAGAGAGGAAGTTATTAAGATAACACTTCACTTTTCTTCTTCTCTATAATTAAGATCAGGCGTAAAAAAATATCCAGGGGAAGAACAAATGGCGATCGCAACGGCTTCACCTATCTCAATCACCGAAATTATTCCCTACAGTTTGTTGGAAGGCGGCGAACAACCCACCTTTGGCAACCGTTCAGTGGAAAAATTTTTATTGTCCGCCAAAGAAGCATTACAACAAGCTCGCCCCGATAATATTTCCCTGGTTATTGC
>JBEIFD010000281.1:0-5650 GCA_040382535.1 Merismopediaceae cyanobacterium | reverse complement strand
TCATGATATTCATTCACGTAATTAACTAATTGAAGACCGAAAGGTAAACTGAGAAAAATCAAACTGGTTAACCAAGGCGCAATTCCTAACAGGATAAAAATCACGGTTAAAACATAGAGACTAACCACTCCAAAAGTTAATACCGTTGACCCTCTAGCCGTCCCTAAGCGCACAATCGGCGATCGCTTTCCCGCCGCCAAATCATCTTCAATTTGATGGAAATGGGAACAAAAGAGAATGAGGGAAGTGCTGATGCCCACAATCACCGCAGGAGCCAACAGAGTTAAATCCAAACTTTGAACTTGGGAATAATAAACTGCCGCGATCGCGAGAGGCCCAAAAGTGATAAAGCAAATCACTTCTCCCAAACCCTGATATCCCAAACGAAAAGGCGGCCCCTGATAGCTATAACCCAACAGACAAGCTAGAAGCATCAATTCCAGAACAATAAAATCTTTTTGCAACCAACTAATCGATACAATTCCCAATAATCCTAAAATTAAAAATAAGTTGCTAATCCAAAAAATTAGAGGTCTATTTCCCGTCAAATTAACAATAGAATGGGCTTTATTTTTATCAATTCCCGTATCCGCATCAAAAACATCATTACTTAAATTCAGCCAGGCAATAATGACAATCGCTGAGGTTAAAAAAATAGCAAAAATCGGCCAATCAACGCGATCGCCCTGGGAAAAAGCCGTTGCTGTCCCCACAAAAATCGGAATAACTGCCACACTATACATCGGGGGCTTCAGGGCCGCGAGCCATAATTGCTTTTGAGGAGGATTGAGGGTAGTAGTGCTGGTCATTGAATCAAAATAAAAGGGAGGAAATCTATCCCAAAAAGATACAATTCCGAAGGTCGTCAAGAATTGACTGACGAGAATGCCGCTTTTCGATAGGATAGGTAAGGAGTCTCTCTCTAACGCGAATCAAGAGACTCTTGCCCCGACGCTTAATCATAGGGTCTGGACAGTAATACCTAAGACATACCATTTAATGTCTATTCTCTGTTAAAAATTGATAAAAAAATTTACGATGTCTGTTACTGTCCCAGTCATCCCAACTCCTGCTAATTTTCTCGATAATGAATCAGAATTCTATCGGTTTTTATTGCGTTGTCAAGAAAATCTGATCGAAGATTCTTCGCAAATTATTAGTTATTCCCAGTTGATTGATCCCGTCGATCCTCTGATGGTTTTGGCGGCCCTTATTCCTGAAAATCAGGTTTATTTTTATTGGGAAAATTGCCATAACCAAGAGGCAATGGTCAGTTATGGTATCACCAAATCTCTGGAAATTAATGGCAGCGATCGCTTTATTCAATCTCAACAATTTATTCAAAGCTGTTTTCAACAAATGCTTCCCGTCGGTGTCATTTCCGAATTAGATTTTTCACCGAAAATATTGTGTGGTTTTACTTTCTTTGATAATCATCCTCAAGACTCATCTTTTTCCGCCGCATTCCTCTTTCTGCCCCAGGTTCAATTACTGAAAAAGCAAAATCAGTGTTTCTTAATTCTCTATTTCATTGTCGATAAAAATACTAATTTAAAAAATCTCATTCAACAAATCTATCAACAGATTGACTTTATTCAAAAAACGTCAGAAAATTCATTTTCTCCTTCCCAAGATCTCACCAAAACTTCCCAATCCTTTCAAATTAATCACCTTTTTCATTTAGAAAATTCTGTCAATAAAATCCTAACCTCTATTCGAGCTAATCATTTTAGTAAATTAGTCATTGCCCAAGCCTTAGATATTATTGCTCCCAGTGACTTTAAGATTATCAATTGCTTGCAAAATCTACGTCAAAATTATGCTGATTGTTATGTTTTTTCCCTTAGTAATGGTAGGAATGATTGTTTTTTAGGAGCCAGTCCTGAACGTTTAATTAGTATTCAAAATCAACAATTAGTGACGGATGCCTTAGCAGGATCAGCCCCTAGAGGCAAAACCAAAATTGAAGATATTACCAACGCGAATCTACTTCTGCAAAGTGAAAAAGAAAGGCGAGAACATCAAGCGGTTATCGAATTTATTATCCAACGTTTACAAGAATTAGGTTTAAATCCCCAGCGATCGCCGTTAAAATTACTCAAATTATCCAATATTCAACACCTCTGGACACCGATTTACGCCCAATTAAAACCCCCGATCCATCCCCTAGAGATTATCGCCAAACTCCATCCCACACCTGCCGTAGCAGGAGTTCCAACCCAAGTCGCCTGTGCTGCAATCCAAAAATACGAAACCTTTGAGCGATCGCTCTATGCGTCTCCTTTAGGCTGGGTTGATTATCAGGGAAATAGTGAATTTATTGTCGGTATTCGTTCGGCCTTAATTCATAATAATAAAGCTCGGCTCTACGCAGGAGCGGGTATTGTTGCGGGTTCTGATCCTGTCAAAGAATTAGCAGAAATTGAACTCAAACTTCAAGCGTTATTGCAAGCTTTGAGTTATTAAGACAATTAACAAAAAATGATCCCATTAGGAAAGCTAGAGCCTTTTCAGTCAATAAAACTAGGCAAGCTAGTCGATCCTACCGCAATCTGCCAGCCCTCAAAATTTACCAAAATACGGCGATCGCATCATCATCAACGCCAGGTTTGTCCTGAGCCATCTTTACCGAAAAGATAATTTTGCAAGATCTGGTAACGCCTTCAACTTGCTTATCGTCTAACCATGTCCTATCATTTTCAAATAGAAGATCTCTTTTAGGTAGCAATGACGCTCTAGTATGTCGAAAATTGAAACCAGAACCGAACCTATGGTGCTCAATATGGGGCCCCATCATCCCTCCATGCACGGGGTTTTACGTCTAATTGTCACCCTGGACGGGGAAGATGTCGTTGACTGCGAACCCGTGATTGGCTATCTACACCGAGGGATGGAAAAAATCGCCGAAAATCGCACCAATATTATGTACGTCCCCTACGTCAGTCGTTGGGACTATGCAGAAGGAATGTTTAACGAAGCGATTTCCGTTAACGCCCCCGAAAAATTGGCCGATATCGAAGTTCCCAAGCGGGCCCAATACATCCGAGTGATGATGTTGGAATTAAATCGCATTGCCAATCATTTATTATGGCTTGGCCCCTTTATGGCGGATGTAGGAGCGCAAACTCCCTTTTTCTATATTTTCCGCGAACGGGAAATGATTTATGACCTCTGGGAAGCCGCTTCTGGAATGCGTTTGATCAACAACAATTATTTTCGCATCGGTGGTGTTGCCGTTGATCTGCCCTATGGTTGGCTGGATAAGTGCGAAGACTTCTGTGATTACTTCCTTCCCAAGGTGGATGAATACGAGAAATTAATCACGAATAACCCTATTTTCCGTCGTCGGGTGGAAGGGATCGGCACGATTACCCGTGATGAAGCAATTAATTGGGGCTTGTCGGGGCCAATGTTGCGCGGTTCTGGGGTGAAATGGGATCTCCGCAAAGTCGATCACTACGAATGTTATGACGATTTTGATTGGGATGTGCAGTGGGAAACCGCAGGAGACTGCTATGCTCGCTATTTAGTCCGCATCCGAGAAATGCGAGAATCTGTTAAAATCATTCGTCAGGCGATGAAAGGAATTCCAGGCGGCCCCTACGAAAACCTAGAAGCGAAACGGATGCAAGAAGGTAAAAAATCTGAATGGAATGATTTTCAGTATCAGCATATTGCCAAAAAAGTGCCGCCGACTTTTAAAATTCCCAAGGGTGAGCATTACGTCCGTGTAGAGAGCGGTAAAGGGGAATTTGGGGTCTTTATCATGGGTAATGATGATGTTTTCCCCTGGCGTTGGAAAATTCGCGCTCCAGACTTTAATAATCTACAAATCTTGCCCCACCTGTTGAAGGGAATGAAAGTTGCAGACATTATGGCAATTTTGGGAAGCATTGATATTATCATGGGATCAGTGGATCGGTAGGTCTACGACTAAGATTGAGAAACTTAAAGTATATGTACAAAGGGTGGTTCATCTGCCCTTTTTTTATGGCTTAATAATCTGGGGAGACGATCGCATTTTTCTCAATCGGGAAGAGGCGATCGCTGATTGATCTTTCTCGATCTGCATAGCACAAAACCTAATTTATTTCAACATTTTTAGGTAAGATTTTAGGGTAACAAAACGTTACCTTTTTTTCTTGACTTTTTCTTTGACTTACAGTAGATTAGGAAAATGACATAAAAAAAATAAACATGAATCTATCTGAAGACAGATTTTTAAGGATTCCTTAATATTTCATTCACTTAATTGATGACCCTATGCTCCTTAATTCTTCCTATACAACCATTCTCAAGACCGCGATCGCGGATGTGACTTCTGTTTTAACGACTTTTGCGGCTGACTCCTTGTTTGCTGGGAAGTTTGCCCTTGTGTTTGGAACAACCATTAGTTCCGAGCAATTTTTGCAGGCTGTGGAGGCGTTACCTCCAATTGAAGTCCGTTCTGATGCTGATTTAAACGGAGCTTTAGGGGCTTTTTCAGCACAGACAGGGAAGATCTATCTTTCAGAGAGTTTGGTGCAGGGGGATTCCTCTCTGTTAGTGGCAACTTTACTAGAAGAAATTGGCCATTATGTGGATTTTCAGGTAAATACTTCAGATAGCGCGGGAGATGAGGGCGCGATTTTTGCCGAGTTGGTACAGGGATACAGTTTAGACTCAGCAACGTTACAAAGATTAAAGACTGAAGATGATTCAACGATTTTAATTTTAGATGGGCAGTCAGTTTTTGTTGAGCAGGCCAATTTAGATGGTGATGATAATGGTAATAGTATTCAGGGAACCTCTAGTGCGGATGTGATCCGAGGTTTTGCTGGTAATGACTATCTTTATGGAAATGCGGGAAATGATTCTCTAGAGGGCGGCGCAGATAGTGATTTCCTCTATGGTGGTACGTCAAATGACACCCTCAATGGTGGCGATGGAGATGACTATCTCTATGGACAACAAGGGATTAATAGTTATATTGGCGGGGCGGGTACAGATTACGCAGAAATAGATTTTACTTGGCGGAGTAATAATGTCACGGTTAATTACAGCAATATTAATGGTGGAACACTCGGTGATGGGGGAACGATTAAAGAGGTTGAGCGGGTTTATCTTCGCAGTGGTACGGGAAATGACAATTTAGATTTGTCGGCAACGAGTTTTGATGGTAACTGGTCTGCCAATATTGGTGGTGGGATAGGTAATGATACTATTACGGGGGGCGTTGGGCGTGACTTACTCTATGGAGAAGCAGGGAATGACAGTCTTAAAGGTGGGGATAATTATGATGAAATCTATGGTGGTGATGGTGACGACAGCCTCTTGGGGCAAGGTGGTGATGATTATCTTCGAGGAGATAAAGGGAACGATAGTCTTTCGGGCAATGAAGGTAATGACAATCTGGCAGGAGGAATTGGTAATGATGTCCTAATTGGAGGATTGGATAATGATGTACTCTATGGAGAAGATGGAAATGATAATCTCTCTGGTAATGAAGGTAATGATAATCTTCAGAGTGGTGCAGGGAATGATCGTCTTTCGGGTAATGAAGGTAATGACGATCTTCAGGGTGGTGCGGGGAATGATACTTTGGATGGCGGTGAAGGAGACGATAATCTCTATGGTCAAGGCGGTTTTGATGCTTTTATCGGTGGTGCAG
>JBEIFD010000280.1:0-5674 GCA_040382535.1 Merismopediaceae cyanobacterium | reverse complement strand
TAATTCCGTCACAACCCTGCATTTTTGATAACGAGCATTGTCTAATACCAACGTAATCGGTATTAATAGTCCTAATTCTGCTATCTTTTCTAGAAGTTCACAAACCTGAGTTCCCGTAATATAAGAATCGTTTGTTACCATAATTACTTCATGGGTAATTGCATTTAATGCTCCTAACACATTAAAACGTTTTCTACCTGATGGTGATTTAATAAAAATCCTCTTAAAGCACCATACAAAGTCAACAAATGCTCCCATTACAAAGTGAGAGGCATCTACAAAGAAAACTGCTCTTTTTCCCGCTTTTGCCTCTTCTAGCCTTGGCTCTAGCTCTTTTTCTCTATAGCTATCCTGAGCTTCTACATCTACTTTCGATGGAATCGTTCCCACCTTTAAACATCTCATCCCTATTGATTTTAAAAATTTTCTAACTTGCGTTGGACTTCTTTTTATTCCTGTCAATTCTTCTATTCTTTTTACTGCTTCATTTATTGTTGCGGGGGGATTTAACTCAAAATATTTCTCTATCGTTTTTTCATGCTTTTTTAACTCACTTTTAGGGCGATTAAATTTTATTTCTTTCAGTTTTTCTATTCCGCCCTCTTGATAATCACGGTTGTAGCTTGTTACCGTATTTACTGAAATTTCTGCTAATTTGGCAATTTGTTGATTCGATAATCCCTGACTTTTCAGCCATAGAACTTCCATCTTTAGTTGCACCCTCGGATGCGGGTGGTTAAATCGACCATATGACAAAAGTTTTTTGTCTTCGTCGGTGAATTCTAACTTAATCATTTCTCAACCCTTTGACTCATTTTTTCTATTTTAGTCATATTATCTCCTCTTTTTAAAATTCACAACCTATGACCGTGTTTAGTATATATGATTGACGGCAAAACCAAAACTAGATACACCTATATAACGACGGTGTTTTAACAACCAATTATTGAATAAATTGTTTCTAATGTTAAATAGTTTCCTCAACAAAGAAGGAAACAAGGTCAATAGATAACTCAATAAAGCTAAAAAGCCTAAAGCATTGCTTAAAACGCGAGGAAATAGCCAGCTAAATAAAATAACGATGATTATATAGATGGCTAAAAATATTGACATAAAAATAATTGTTTTTTTCAATTTTATCAAGCCCTGACGGTGATGATACTCGAAAAACAATTAAGATAATCTTGACAATTTTTCATGCCAAATATTCTAAATCTTAGTTCTTAGCGATCAATTTTGATTTTTTTATGTTCTTGTAATAGCGAAAAAATCCCATTATTCCTAAGAAAGTTAAACCCCCCAGAAAATTAGAACCTTCAGGAACAGCCTTGGCTTGGACATTAATTGAAAATGTTCCAGAGGAGAGCCAGGGAGTCCGATTATTACTGGTATTAGTATCTAGAAGTCTGAAACTAGCAGAATGATTTTGATCGCTTGTTGAAGGAGAAGCATAAAAAATAGGCGTAAAACTAAAGTGATCGCCTTGACCAATCAGATAAGTATCTCCAACCGCATTAAATAAATCTTGTCCTTGTTCGTTGGCAATTCCCAGGCCAGGACTAACTGCAACTAATTCGATGGAAATTGAAGCATCATCACCTAATAAATCATTCCAACGACCATTACCTGCATTATAAATTGCGTGAACAAATGGCTCGGCTAAATCATCTGTAAGATGGTCTAAGGGTTTTATTTTTAGGTCGGAATACATATTGTCTTCTGTTTTTCCACTCACCATTTTATTGGTAAAAACTCCTGTACCAGGCGTAAGGGAGAGGGCGGGGGCCTTGCCTATTTCGGGCAATTGATTATTTGTGTTAGTGGGAATAATGGTGGCATTAATGGCAGGGCCAGTGTAGCTATAAATACCGATCGCATGAAGTCCACTAGTTGAAACGGGATCGTGTAAATGAGGAAATAGCAATGATAGACGGTTATAGTTAGGATTAGCTAATCCAGCATAGGTTCCTGACGTTAAGGTTTGTAAATTATCCCTGCCAATCATCAAATGATGGTGACTGGAATGACCTGCTGTTTGAGCAAGAGAAATTTGAGGGGCTGTTAAAACAGATAATCCTACAACAGAAATTCCCATCAGAGGGGCAATAATCGGGCGAACAAGGCTGGTCAACATAGATGATATGCCAAAATATTTGAGAAAAGACTATTAGAATTATTTCTTATATATCTTTACAAGTCAAAAGACAGTCCGTCAAAATTGTAACAATCTGATACATCAATTTTTTTCTTGTTGATGATTAATTAAAATGTGATAATTTTCATCTATTGAAAAACTTTTATGTTGAGTTAAATTAAATGAGTTGTCCTTGGGATAACAATAAAACTTGAGAGGAAAATTGATCAATTAATCTTTGCCGATGGTTTACCATGATAATCGTTAAATTCTGAGTCTCACTTAATTCAATTAAGATATTAATCAGGTGATCGGATTTGTCGGCATCCAAGGCGGAAGTCGGTTCGTCTAAAAGTAAAATTTTAGGCTGCATCATTAATCCCCGTGAGATTGTCACCAGTTGACGTTGACCCACAGAAAGTTGTAATTCGTTACGATCCAACCACTCATCAGGAATGCCTAATTTTTGACAATAGTGATCAATTCGAGAGTGAATTTCATTCTTTTTTAATTGCTGTAACTCTAGAGGATAGGCTAAGGAATTTTTGACAGTCATTCCTAATAGTTTGGGTTCCTGGGGAACGAGAACTATTTGACGGCGTAGGTTTAAAACAGGAATCCCAGAAAAAGCTTGACCTTCAAAAAAAATGTTTCCCTGACTAGGTTCTACTAAACGATTGATCAATCGCAATAAAGAGGTTTTTCCTGCTCCCGAAGGCCCCATAATTCCAACGCGATCGCCTTGATTAAGGTTAAAAGAAATATTTTCTAAGATTGTTTCAAAACCATTCCCATCTGTTAGTCCGACCTCCGATAATTTTAAGATTTCCTGGGATTTTATACTCTCCATTTTGAATTTTTATTACCCATTATTCATGTTTTAATAACTTCATGGGAGAACGTCCCTGGACATTGGCGATCGCGTTCAGAGCAGCATTAGAACCTGCCATAATATCCTGTTCTTGTCCTCCTAAATATAAGCGACCAAAACTACCGATCGCACTCACTTGTAAAATATTGATCAAAGCCGCTTTTTCTGCTTCATTGGCCGCCAGAGCCGCATAGGCCGCAGGTTGTACTTCTAACACAAATAAGGTTTGTCCCGCCAATAGCATTTGACCCCGACGACTACGGTTAATCAACTGAGCTTGATAGGGGTCAATATTGCGAATAATCTGGCTAGAAACCACCTGGGGCTTAATACTTTCCTGGGAACGCACCCCTAAGTGATTCAAAATCGCTTGGCCCGCCGCCCGCACTTCCCCCTGATTACTGGCATGAATTTCTAAGAGTCCATAGAGCCTTTCGACAAAGAGAACCCCTGGACGGACAACTGCCGCTTTTAGGGCAATGTCGGTAATGCGATTAATTTCAATGCCAGGAGAAACTTCAATCCAGAGGGAAGTATCGCCAGGCACAGGCAAAAATCCGACAGCCACCGTCCCAATATAGGCTGCGTGTTGGGATTGAAGATTATCTAGATAGACGTAACTGCGTAATTCAACACTCATTATAAAAATTGGATGAACCTTATTTTATTCATCATCCTTGATGTTTTTAATTATCCTTTGTTCGGGGTAGAAAAGGAGATAATCGGGGTAGAAAAAGACATATAGCGGTGTGCAGTTGAGGTGTTGGCAAGGGGCTTAAGCCCCTTGTTAATTGAGCTTTGAGCAAACATCACTTGTATGAATACCACTACCATATATTATGTCCCTACAGTCAATGCTGGATTAATAGAAGGTCTTGTAAATCACCCCATAAACCTAAGCATCAGGAGGATTAACAGGAAAATAAAATTTTACTCCCTGATCAATCAGTGCTTGATTATTCGCTAAAATTTCCCGTTTAAAGTTCCAAGCTAAAACATAATAAATATCAGGTAACTTGTCTAATTCTCCTTCAATTACTAAAGGAATGTGCATCCCTGGTGAATATAAGCCCCGACGAAGTTCATTTTTTTCCACTAAATAATCTAAGTATTGGGTTCCAATGCCAAAATAGTTGAGTAGGGTATTGCCTTTTACTGGCGCACCAAATCCCCAAATGGTTTTACCAGCCGCTTTTGCTTGGGACAAATAGGCGAGATTTTCGATTTTCATTTGCTCTATTCGTTTGGCAAAATCTAAATAAGTTGCAAATTCATTACTTTTTTCGGTCACTTCTGCTTCTCGCATTTCTGTTAGGCGATCGCTGGGTTCTTTGGTGCCTTGGTGAGTCACAAAACCAATAATTGATCCCCCATGAATAGGAGATAAATAGGCATCAAACATGGATAAACCATGACGATTAAGCAATACTTCAATGGTTTTTAGATTGTAATAAAGGAGATGTTCGTGATAAATCTGATCAAAGGCAAGATTTTCGACAATTCGTTTCATATAGAGAAATTGAACAACAAAAACCCCATCTTCCCGCAGAGCGGCTTTGATGCCTTCGGTTACAGAATGTAATTCCTCTAGATGAAAGAAAACCCCTGCGGCATTAATCACATGGAACTGACGATCTAGCTTTTTAACAATTTCTAAATTAAAAAATTCATTGAGGGTCGGAACCCCTGCATCATTAGCAATTTTTGCGGTTTTGATCGAGGATTCAACCCCTAAAACGTCATAACCCAAAGCTTGAAAGTGTTTTAACTGGGTTCCATCGTTGGAGCCAATATCTAAAACCGATTTATCGACGGTATCTTTAAAAAACTTTTGATCAATTTCCTGGGCAACATTATTGAAGTGCTGACTCAAGGATTTTGTCACCCCCGAAAGATAGGTATGATCCCCAAACATCACCTCTTTTTTCACCGTATAATCCAATTGCACTGTGGCGCAGTCGTGGCAATAAAGGACTCGCAAAGGATAGTAGGGTTCTTTTCCGACTTCCTCTGGCTTGAGAAAATGATTGCACCAGGGCTGGGAACCCAGATCAATGGCTAATTCGAGGTTAGTTGAGTCACAAACACGACACTGCATAGGATTTTTAGGAAATAAAGAGTGGGATTCGGCAACGAGAAGCTTTCGTTAACCCAATCACCCTGCTATTTTCCCATAAAAAAGCGATCGCCTAAAGGATTAAAATCTAATCCGCGATCGCCAGAATTTATCTTGCAATTTATTTGAAATTTATCGGAGTGCTTGAACGCCTGTCCAACTGCGATTAATTAATTGGCCATAGGTCACAGCTTCTTTATCACTGGCTAAAATTGTTTTACCGTTTAAACCCACGCTGAAAATGCTTTCCGTTTCTTCTCCCAAATTGGCAGAACGAAATAGAATTTGATCGGGTTGGGTGTGGCTCCATCCCAACAAAATTGAAGCATCGGCATCGGTTGTCTCTGCATTCACCCCTAAAGTCTTACTTTCTTGGGTCTCCTTATTCCATACCACCGCATAATCTGAGACATCTGAAGTGCTGAATGCTCCCTCAAATTGACGGGCTAACAGGCGATCGCCGTCTTCAGACCAGGAAACTGGCATCAACAAAGAAATTACTCCCGCCATCTCTTCACTATTTTCACCCGCCTCTTCTAAATACAGGGCAATG
>JBEIFD010000279.1:0-5683 GCA_040382535.1 Merismopediaceae cyanobacterium | reverse complement strand
TTTCCCTTTTTCTGTCCATAAAGCTTTATAAGTATTTATACTCATTCCAACATGGGATGCTCCCAATTATCTGCCATCGTCCAAGACCTTCTACACCAATAATAATGGCGGCTGATTTAATATTAGAAATTGCTTTTTGGATCTCTTCTTGAAATAATTCCCCTGCTAATATCTGTTCTTCATCTAACCAAGGATTCAATCGCTGCTCTTTTAGTCGCGCACTAATTTCTCTCACCAGAGGCTTATCGACGCTGTTGTGAGCTAGAAAAACATCAAACTGTTCTGTCATAAATTTAACTTCCTATTCTTCCACACCAGCGATCGCGGCTAAAGCCTTTGCATATATTACCAAATTTTCCCTTGATTTTGTTAACTCTGATTGAAAATTAGTCACTTCCGACCAATTTAGTTCATAAAAAAACTAGGTTGAATGAGTCAATAGTGTTTCAGCAATAGATTTGGGATAATTCAATTATTTTCGAGCAAATTTAAACAGAACTGACCTAAATCTAAAAATTGAATAATGGACAGAAAGTTATGATAAGTTTATTAAAGGAGGCATGAAGACTTGCTGTTAAAGTTGCCTCAACCCAGCGTCACACACTCGGCCTTAGAATCTTAGCCGATTAATCAACTATTTAGAAGGAGACACTTTGGTTAGCCTAGCCCCCTTTACAACCACCAAATCAGAAGAAATTTTTGCCGAAGCCCAGGATTTGATGCCAGGCGGCGTTAGTTCTCCCGTTCGTGCCTTTAAATCAGTCGGGGGTCAGCCGATTGTTTTTGACCGAGTGAAAGGGGCTTATATCTGGGATGTCGATGGTAACGAATTTATTGATTATGTCGGAACCTGGGGGCCTGCCATCTGTGGCCATGCCCATCCTGAAGTCATTGCCGCTCTCCAGGAAGCTTTATTGAAAGGAACCAGTTTTGGTGCGCCTTGCCAAAAAGAAAATGTTTTGGCGGAAATGGTCATCGATGCCGTGCCTAGTATCGAAATGGTGCGCTTTGTCAATTCGGGAACCGAAGCCTGTATGTCGGTTTTGCGCTTGATGCGAGCTTTCACAGGAAGAGAAAAAATTATTAAGTTTGAGGGTTGTTATCACGGTCACGCGGATATGTTCCTAGTCAAAGCGGGATCGGGAGTCGCAACTCTGGGTTTACCCGATTCGCCAGGCGTTCCCAAATCTACCACCGCCACAACCCTAACGGCTCCTTACAATGATTTAGAAGCAGTCAAAGCCTTGTTTGCGGAAAATCCCAATGATATTGCAGGAGTTATTTTAGAACCTGTGGTAGGGAATGCGGGCTTTATTGTGCCTGATGCAGGCTTTTTAGAAGGATTGCGAGAATTAACTAAGGAATACGGGGCATTACTCGTTTTTGATGAAGTGATGACAGGATTTCGTATTGCCTACGGGGGAGCGCAGGAAAAATTTGGTATTACTCCTGATTTAACCACTCTCGGTAAGGTGATCGGCGGTGGCTTGCCTGTGGGAGCCTACGGAGGACGCAAGGATATTATGTCAATGGTTGCCCCCTCTGGCCCGATGTATCAGGCGGGAACCCTTTCAGGTAATCCTTTGGCCATGACCGCAGGCATTAAAACCCTAGAACTCTTACAAAAACCTGGAACCTACGAATATTTAGAGAAAATTACCCATCAATTATCCCAGGGCTTGTTACAAGTCGCGAAAGAAACGGGGCATTCCGTTTGTGGTGGCTCTATCAGTGCCATGTTTGGAATGTTCTTTACGGGTGGCCCTGTCCACAATTATGAAGATGCAAAAAAAGCAGACACGGTTAAATTTGGTCGTTTTCATCGGGGAATGTTAGAGCGGGGTGTGTATCTGGCTCCTTCCCAATATGAAGCGGGTTTTACGTCTCTGGCTCATACGGACGCGGATATTGACCGCACTCTGGCGATCGCAAAAGAGGTTTTAAGTAATCTCTAGGCATTCAAAAAAAACTACTGTGTTATTTAGGCTGTAAATACCCTAAAATAGAACACGGTAGCAACGGGATGTAGCGCAGCTTGGTAGCGCGCTTGCTTTGGGAGCAAGATGTCGCAGGTTCAAATCCTGTCATCCCGATCGCCATTCACTGCAATATTAAGTTATGTTAAGAACAGTCTCTATTTTTAGGATTGTCCCCATTTTTCATGAATATCCTCAGTAATTTATTCGCTCCTCCCAAAACGACCAAAAAAGACTCCGAAACTCAAATCCCAACAAAACCCAAAGCCAAGAAAAATAAACGGGGAGTAGAAATAAAATCTGCCCAGGAAATTGAGATCATGCGCCAGGCTTCGGCGATCGTGGCGACGGTGCTGAAAGAAATTGGGGAACGGGTAGAGCCAGGCATGACAACGGGAGATTTGGATCTTTATGCCGAGAAACGCATCCGAGAAATGGGAGCAACGCCCAGTTTTAAGGGTTATCATGGTTTTCCTGCGTCGATTTGTGCCTCCATTAACGCAGAAGTGGTTCACGGAATTCCTAGTAAAAAGAAGGTTATTCGGGCAGGAGATCTATTAAAAGTCGATACAGGAGCCTATTTTCAGGGTTATCATGGGGATTCTTGCATTACGATCGCCGTCGGTAAGGTTTCCCAGAAGGCGGATAAATTAATTCAAGTGGCGGAAGAAGCTCTTTATGAGGGGATTCATCAGGTAAAAGCGGGCAATTGTCTATTGGATATTGCAGGAGCGATTGAGGATCACGTCAAAAAACATGGCTATAGCGTGGTCGAAGATTTTACGGGACACGGTGTCGGGCGCAATCTCCATGAAGAACCCCATGTTTTTAATTTTCGGACTCGTCAATTACCGAATGTCCAGTTAAAAGCAGGCATGACCCTAGCCATTGAACCGATTCTCAATGCAGGCTCTAAGTTTACCCGTCTTTTACGCGATCGCTGGACGGTAGTAACGGTGGATAACGCACTCTCGGCGCAGTTTGAGCATACGGTACTGGTGACGGCAACGGGCTATGAAATTCTAACCGATAGAAATAAACTTTAAGCATTATGGCAACCCACAAAATCCGTAATTCCATCCTGGCGATCGTGGCAGTGCTGTTGAGTACGGCGATCTTTTTTGGCTTTCAATCCCAGGTAAATTCCAGTTCTCTGGCGGCTCAAGCCCAGGCATCTGTTCCCATAGAAATTGCCCTCAGTAACGGCAAACCGACACTGACCGAGTTTTACGCTGATTGGTGTAGTAGTTGTCAGGCAATAGCGAAAGATCTAGCAATTGTCAAAAACAAGTATGGCGAATCGGTTAATTTTGTCATGCTCAATGTCGATAACAACAAATGGTTGCCCGAAGTGTTACGTTATCGAGTGGATGGCATTCCCCATTTTGTTTTTCTTAATCCAACGGGAACCGCGATCGCCCAGACCATTGGGGAGCAACCTTTAGCCATTATGGAAGCAAATTTGGATGCACTGATTGCCGATTCCCCCTTGCCCTACGCCGATGCAACGGGACAGACTTCTACTTTTGAACCCTCTGTGTCAACCTCTGCGAGTGACGATCCCCGCAGTCATGGTTCTTAAGTAAAGCTGGAGAATCTGACCTCAAATTACTGGTTACTCTGAACTAACAATGACCTGATTTCTTCCGTTGGCTTTGGCTTGAAACAGGGCAATATCTGCGGCCTGGATAATCTCTTTCACGGTCTTACCTTGATCGGGGAAACAAGCGACACCGAAAGAGGAAGTGACTTTGATCAGTTGTTCGTCATTGTAATTTAATGGGAGTTTGGCGATCGCGGCTCGGATTTCTTCTGCTTTTTTCGCTGTATTTTCGAGGGAGCTTTCTGATAGGATTAATGTCATTTCTTCTCCCCCGTAACGGCAGGCGGTATCAGAAGACCGAATCATCTTTTGCAGGAGAGTCGCCACTTCTTTTAGAGCAAAATCCCCCGCATCATGACCCCAGGTATTATTAATATTTCTGAAGTGATCCAGGTCAATCATGATTACGCCAATTTGATATCCGTTGCGGTTAGCCCGATGAATTTCCTTATTAAAAAATTCTTCCAAGTAGCGACGATTAAATAAGCCCGTTAAGGGATCACGAATACTTTGAAGTTGTAATTTTTCTCGCAACATTAAATTAGCGATCGCCGAACTCATTTGTTCCGAAATTGTGGCCGCTAATTGTTTTTGGCTTTCACTGAGTTGATCAACTTTGAAAACTGACAAGGAGAATAAACCGAGAGTTTCCCCCTGGGCAATGAGGGGAATACAAAGGGATTCAATGGGGGTTTGTTTAAAGTGAATATGATTACAGAGTAATTTTTGAGAATGATCGGCGACGTGATGCACTTTCCCCCGTCGTAATGCCCAACAATCGTTGGATTCAAAAAAATCATCAATATGACAGCTTTCTCCCCAAGAAGTAATTTTTTCTAGATAATTACGAGAGTTATTAATAATAGAAATTTCGCCCGAAGAATCAGGAAATAAAGGTTGTATGAAAGTTGCTACTGTTCGACAAGCTTCTTCAACAGTGATACAAGACTGTAAAAAATCACTCATTTCACTGAGGATCAACATTTCTGTATTGCGTTGTTTGAGTTCATTGATTCTAATTTTGAGCTGTTCCGTAGCCAGTTGTAAAGATTCCTTAGAGGTTTCTAATTCTGTCTGAATTTTCATGATTTCGGTAATATCCGAATGGCTTCCAATCATACGGATTACTTGACCTTGATCATCTTTAAGATAAATTCCCCTAGACATAATATAAACCGTAGAGCCGTCTTTGTGAGTAAAATGTTTGGTCATAGAAAAGTGATCAATTTTACCTGTTAGATAATCTTGGATTAATTGTTTTGCGATCGCATAATCTTCGGGAAAAATCAGCGATCGCCAAGTCTCTAGGGTATTGGGTAGTTCATGATCTGCGTAACCGAGCATTTCTTTCCAACGGGGAGAATAATAAATTTCATTAGTGATGAAATCCCAATCCCAAAAACCATCATTCGAGGCTTGAATGACAAGTTCAAACTGTTCTTTCGATTGTTGTAAATCGACTTCTATTTTTTTCCGTTCCTGAAGTTCTTTTTGCAGTTTTTCATAAAGTTTTGATTGATAAATGGCGATCGCAAGTTGGGTCGCAATTTGTTCGAGTAATTCTATTTCCCAGGCTTGCCAAACACGGGTCGTAGTATTTTGATAAATTCCAAGTAAACCCCAGAGAGAATCTCCCGTAAAAATCGGTGAAGCGACGTAGGCTTGGGCTTGAAAAGTCTCTAAAATTTCGAGATGACAGGGTTGGAGATTCATTTGATGAATATCGGCAACCACATAGGATTTCTGATAACGGAAACGTCCGCCCTGATTTTTTTGCAAACAGGTATCTTTCCAAATAATGGGATTATCTTTGTCCAGTAATTTTACCCAATTTTCATTAACTGACTCAACAATAAAATCTCCACTCCAATCAGGATTAAAACGGTAAACTGTCACGCGATCCACCTGTAATATTTCTTTTACTTCTCTTGTTGTTGTTGCTAAGATTTCTGGAAGATCCAATGGGGAGCATTCCAGTTTGGAACTAAGCATAAATACTCAAGCAAGATGAATTGTTAAGATAAGCACAACGAAGTCGGAGAATCTGAGAGACATTTTCCCGTTTCCAGAGCGCACCACTAATCTTGACCCTAGCACCAATCTG
>JBEIFD010000278.1:0-5690 GCA_040382535.1 Merismopediaceae cyanobacterium | reverse complement strand
GAGACTTAGTGTTACTTTTCAAGTCAAACATCTATGTGTGGGGGATTTTGCGAGTTTTGCCAAAATTTTTGCAGGCTTTTATTTTGGCAAAGGTATTGTTAAGAGTAAACGATTTTCTTCTACATCTTCCACAACCAGAATGCGATAGGGGCCTTGATTCGGTTCTAAGCCAATGACTTCCTCGGTCGGAAAGTTTTGTTGATCGGCGATCGCATCAGCCAGACGCAACTGCACATCAAAGGTAAAAATAGACCCCTGCCCAACCTTACTTTCAATTTTCAATTCTCCCCCCAACAGATGGATAAACTGTTTACTAATGGGTAGTCCCAACCCTGTTCCCTGCATCGATTGACGACCTGATTCTGTCTGCACAAAGGGTTCAAATAAAAGGGGGAATTCTTCCGCCGCGACTCCTACGCCTGTATCTGAAATTTCAAAAAAAATCTGGGTCGGTTCTGGGCCAGGATAAACCCGTAATTTGACCCATCCCTCTTGGGTAAATTTAATCGCATTTTCCACCAAATTAATCAATACTTGACGTAATTTACTCTCATCCGTGATCACGTACTTGGGAATGTGGGAATCACTCTCTACAATCAATTGTAAATTTTTCGCTGAAGCCTTGAGTTGCAACATTTCGGCGATCGCTTCGATCATGTGTAACAAATCAAATTGATTTTCATGGAAAGTTATCCGTCCTGCTTCAATTTTAGACATTTCTAAAACATCATTAATCAAGGACAATAAATGTTCCCCACTACGGTTAATGATATTAAGATATTGCCGTTGTTCCCCCGAAAGAGACTCATCCCGATTCATCATTTGGCTAAAACCGAGAATGGCGTTAAGGGGAGTCCGTAGCTCGTGGCTCATTTTCGCTAAAAATTGACTCTTGGCACGATTGGCAATTTCTGCTTGTTCCGCGGCCGTCTCCAGGGCTGCCTGGGAATATTCTAGGGCGGTTAGGGTTAATAAATCTCTCAATTTTTTAGCCGCTTCTAGTTCTACGGTTTGCCAAGGGACAGAGGTTCCCTGCACACTTTCTTTCCACACTTCAAAGGAGCGGCGGGGAGAAGGGCGCATTTTATTGATCGCATCAACGGTTTCAACGGGACTAGGATCACCCGCCCAATTCACAATTTGAATCATTTCAGGACGAAACCACAGTAAATAATAGGCCGTATGTTGGAGTCGAATAGAAATTGCCAGCAGTCCACTTGCGGTTTGTTGAAAATTTTTAGCCAGGGGATAAAGCTTACTTAACTCTGAGGTAGAAAAGACTTCTTGATGGAAATAGTCAGAAAACCAGTTCAACAAAGATTTGACCTCTGACAAATTAGGCGTTTCACCCAGAAGGACTAATTGATTACCGAAATAAAAAGCCGCCCCTTGAGCTTGAACGAGTTCCAGCAACCCGTCTCCATTCGCTTCTAAAATGGCATTAATCGAGTCAATTTCGCGATCGCTATTTTGTGTTTTTTCTACTAGTGGATAAGCTTTGACAACAGGCAAGGCACAGCGTGGTAAGGACAAAGATTTATGTTGATAATCCTGTCGATAATTAATTTGTTTTAAATGGCTTTGAATACGGGCATGAATAATCTCTATTTCTTTACGATAGACTTGAAATTCTTCTTGTTGTTTGGTAACTAACTTGAGAGACACAAACTGTCCCAAAGACTGAAAATAATTTTGAATAGCAGGACTCAGATATTTCGGAGAAAAATGCTGGCCCACAATCAGCCCCCAAAATCGATTCTCATCCTTGATGCTGATCACACAGGAAGCGGCTACCCCCATATTGTGATAGTACTCAATATGGCAATCGGAAATTCCCAGCAACGTGGAAATCCTTAAATTGGGTAATTGACCCGTGACAGGATGAGTCGCAGGAATGATTTTTACCTGGGGAGCGTCCAAGTTAACAATTAAGCGTATTCCATTAAGGTAAAAAGCCTGAAGACCAATGGGAGGAACATCGATCGCGGGAAAACGCAGCCCCAAAAATGATAATGATGCGGTAGGGCTTTTTTGAGCTTCGGCAATGACAATACCACTATTATCAGGTTCAAAGCGATACAACAAAACCCGATCATAGTCAGCAATTTGTTGCACTTCATCGACGATGACCTGGGCGGTTTCCTGGAGATTCGTGGTATTTTTGACTTGTTCTAGAAAAATGGTGAGATGTTCGTAGTGATCGAGGGTTTGATATTCTTCCTTCATCGGTTCTATTTCTAGGATTAAATTCTGCCCATGACGACGAATTAATCCATGAAATTGTTGAGAAATTCCCTGATATTGGTAAAAAAACTGAAAACGATGGAAAAAATTCCCCTTTGTCTGTTGGAGGCGATCGCGGAGTTCTCCCAACGTAGCCCCAGAAATCAATTTTTCAAGAGACTGATTTAATAAGGATTCAGACGCTATTCCCAAAAGTAATTCCGTATTATCGCTAACCTGGAGAATAGTCAGGTCTGACTCATCCAAAAAGAGCAGAACACCGTGAGCCTGGATAAAATGGGATAAATGCCAAGCTTCCTGTTCATAATTTTTAAATTCTGGGGTGGAGGGGAAGTCGGCGATCGCCACATTTTCTAAAGGATAATTCATTGAAATATATTCAAATATCACTATAAAACAAAGGTAAACTTGGCAGAAAAACTACAACAATTAGCCAAAAATTCAAGAAACAAAAGATTTTAGACATTAATATAGTTTATTTGAGTTATATAACAAAAATCTGACCCGAAAAACCAAAATAACCCGTTTAATTTAATATTTTAGAAATAGATGCTACCTGGAGAATAAAGTTATCTTTTATACAAAAAAGCAAAAAGACTAGCCAACGATTATAGCTTAAAAAGCCGACTTATCGTTTTACGGAAACAATTCTCAAAAATTGGAAAAAACTTAATGGCTTTTTTAGCTCGAAAAAAAACAGATGGTGATCCAACCCCAAAATGAAGTTAGGCCGTCTGCATTGTCGTGACAGCATACCGTTCGGGGGAAAGATATTGGCGGGCCAGTTTTTGAAGATCACTCGTTTGGAATTGCTGGATTTTCAAGGGATAGGAGACAGCTAACTCAGCAGACGCAAGGGTTTGATAATAGCCGTATAGTCCCGCTAATTGACCAGGGGTTTCCGTTGAAAATATATATTCATGACACAGTAGCCGTTTGGCTCGCTCTAATTCAGCTTGAGAAATTTTCTGGGTGTGTAAATCCCGCACGCGATCGCGAATAATTTGTTCTACGGCGGTTAAATATTCGGGTTCTAGGTAGGCATTGATAATAAATAAACTAGAATCACGCTGGAGAGAAAAACTACTGTGAATATCTAAAACTAAATGTTGATCTTCCCGTAATTCTCGGACTAAGCGGGAAGATCGACCCCCAGTTAAGATAGCGGATAACAGGTCTAAACCTAGCCCATCCCCTAATTGGTCTATCCCTGGCGCGATCCAGCCCATCAGTAAACGAGCATGACCCAAATTCGGCTTTTTTAAGCATTGTCGTCGGATTCCTGTCAGGGGTGGGTCGGCTTCAATCACTGTGGCAGGGCATTGAGAACGAGTCCCAAATTCCCTAAAATTTTTTTCAACTAAGGCGATCGCGCTTTTTTCGGTCACATCTCCCACCATCACCACCGTCATCTTTTCAGGTTGATAATGAGTACGGTGAAAACAACGCATTTGTTCAGGGGAATGGAGAGCTAACTGGGATTCTTCCCCTAAAATAGGTCTTCCGTAGGGATGATAGGGATAGAGACTCGTACATAAATTTTGAAACGCTAAATGGTCTGGATTATCATTGCTTGCCCGAATTTCCTCTAAAACCACATCCCGTTCACAATCAAATTCACTGTCGGGGATTTCTGCCTGGAGTAAAATTTCGGCTAAATAGGGCAGGGTATCGGGTAGGTAATGGGAAGCAGTGGTCAGAAAATAATGGGCATAATCATGACTGGTTGCCGCATTGGCCATGCCTCCTTTATGTTCAATCATGCGGTCAAAAACACCAGGCGCAATTCCCTTCGTGCCTTTAAAAATCATGTGTTCCAAAAAATGGGCCATGCCTCCCCATTCCTTCGGTTCCGCGATCGCACCTGCCCTTACCCAAACATCCACCACCGCAACGGGAATCTCAGGTAAATATTGATGAATTAGAGTTAATCCCGAACCAAGGGTCACAATTTGAGCAGGGAAATCGTGAGGAGGGTAATTTTCTAGGAGGTTTACCAAGGGTCAAACCTAAATCGTTAATCTTTAACTTAATCTTAGGTTATTCAGTTCTTTCCTTTTTCTTAACCTAACGTTACTATGTCTGGAAACCCTAACTTATCTTTTGCTCGAACTTCTTGAAGGGGAAAGAGAACTGCCGCGCCGTTTTACCTCAGTTTATGACCTGGTGTTATCCAGGTGGGTGCCGATCATTTCTGTCTTCGTTTCCGAGTACACGCTCGGTTTACTGCGACGAAATATTTAATAGCTCCCAAAGTTTTTCAAGCATAGATCAAAAAACTTTATTGGCAGTCACCAACACAGCAGTCAGTCACCATTCTAGCCGATCGCTGAGAAATGTCAAAAAGCAGATGGTGAAGTTTCCTAACACAATCGATCCTGATGAAAAAAGAAAATTTAGCCGCAATAGATTTTGGTTAACGGCGATCGCGTCTAGAATTTTCAAACAAAAACAGGTTGCATTTGGCAAAGTGTCCCATTCATGGTCATACTAGGAAGCGAAATGACTAAACTATGAATTAGTATTTTAAAACATTAACGCATAAAAATTATGGTTGCCCTAGTCGATTACTCCTCGGTTAAGTCCTTAAGTGAAATTTGGTCATTGACTGCCGAACAGTTTAAAGAGATCCCCGCCCTCCAAGATCCCTACGCTAAAACGCCTGTTAGTCTGACCTACGGTGAACTTTATCAACAATTACAACGATTTGCCGCAGGCTTACAGGTATTAGGCTTAAAATCCGATGCTAAAGTTGCCCTTTTTGCTGATAATAGCCCCCGTTGGTTTATTGCCGATCAGGGAACGATGATGGCAGGAGCAACCAATGTGGTTAGGTCGTCCCAAGCCGATCGCGACGAATTGCGCTATATCCTCAAAGACAGTGACAGTAGTGGGCTGATTGTGGAAGATCGAAAAACATTAGAGAAATTAGCCCTAGATTTTGGTGAATATCCCCTAGATTTTGTTATTTTTCTGAGCGAGGAAGATCCCGATCCTGAATTAACGGTTAAGCAACTGAATTTTACCCAATTATTAGCATTAGGAGAGGGCAAAACTCCCGAACCCAGTCCCCACGATCGCCAGTCCCTCGCAACATTAATTTACACCTCTGGAACAACGGGACAACCCAAGGGCGCGATGTTATCTCATGGCAATCAATTACACCAAGTCGCGGAATTACGGGCTATTCTCAATCCCGAAAAAGGCGATCGCGTGTTGAGTATTCTCCCGTCTTGGCATTCCTACGAGCGTAGTGCCGAGTATTTTCTCCTTTCTCAAGGTTGTACCCTAATTTATACCAGTATTCGCACTTTTAAGAATGATTTAAAGAAATTTAAACCCCGCCACATGGTCGCAGTTCCCCGTCTTTGGGAATCGATTTATGAGGGAGTGCAAAAAACTTTCCGCGAAAAATCGGACAGTCAGCAAAAGTTAATTAATTTCTT
>JBEIFD010000277.1:0-5697 GCA_040382535.1 Merismopediaceae cyanobacterium | reverse complement strand
GTTGCACCATCACGTAAATTTTCAAACAATGCCGAAACTGGAACTCGCGTCTTCCGAAATACCCAAGCACCACTCATTTTAGAAGGTTCTCTTTCTATCGCATCTAGATTTTCCCAGTGTTTCATCTACGATACCTCCATAAGTCAAAACAAAGCCAATAGCTTGATTGTAAAATAATTTTAAAGCAAGAGCCTGACTGTTTAAGAGATCGCGTTTTAAGATTTCAGTTCCTGTAAGGCGATCGCGTTTTATGTTTTTTTAATTCGATATAGAATTGAATATGAGTTAAGATATATTTTGGCAATGACTCAAAGCGTAATATGAAACTACCTCCGAATGTCATTATTCCTGATGACAAACTTAGCAAATATCTACTATTATATAAGGAGAAGAATGATAAATCAAAATTTTTAGCCCAAGCAGGATTCACCCAGAATAATCCCGATGAACTCAAATTAGCGATTTATCAATTGATAAGTATCGTTGAGCCGATAGAAGATCTCACTAATGAATACGGAACTTTTTATAGGATTGAAGGAGATTTGATCGGGGTTAATCAAAGAAATTTATCTGTTGTTACCATTTGGTTAAAGCGAAAAATAGATAATCAATTTCAATTCGTTACTCTTAAACCTAAAAAAGGGGAATAAAAATGATTGAACTATATCAAAAAGTATTATTAAATCGTAATTTTCCTGAATATGATCTTAAAAAAGGGGATGTTGCCATTCTTGTTGATACTGTTCCCCATCCATCTGGAGGTGAGGAAGGTTATATTTTAGAAGTTGTTAATGATGCTGAAGAATCAGTTAATACCGTTGTTGTTCCATTTTCCTCGGTTGAACTTTTTGACAATGAAGAAGATGAAAAAATAAATGGCGAATTTCAACAATTGATAAACTGGGGAGTTAATTGGAAAAATGTTGTCGAAAAATATCAGATTCTTATTTTACCCCAAAACATTGAGGATTATTCTGATATTAATAGCCATTCTGGTATTTCCGAATTAATAGATACCGATGATTCTACTTACTTAAGCAAGCGTCTTAAAGAAAAAAAAGTAAAATGTGCTAATTCTTCTGATTTAGGATTAACGGCAAAAATTTCATCCAATCGAAGTATTGAAATTAGATTGGGTGCAATTTGGATATTGAACCATGCTTGTTTGCCTATACTTATTGCAATAGTGTCTCGAATGATAGGGGACAAGGTAATCGAGGCAACAAAAAAAAAACAAAAAACAAAATGTAGAATTACCTATTGTTAAAGCCAATCTTAAAATTTTAGATAGTAAAATATCATCAGCCTCTATTGAATACAATGGAGATGCTCAAGGATTTATAAAAATGTTAGAAGGAATACAAAATGAAAAAAGCTAAGAAAAATAATCGTATGGATTTTATCAATAATGAAGCGTCCAATTTAGCAGAACAATGGTTAGTTTTTATATCACATCAACAACTTGATTTGGCTAATACTCTGTGTAGTATCTTTATAGAAAAAAACAAAAAAATACTTAAAAAACTTCTTTATAAAAATCTTAGTGATGATTATTATAAATTACATTCATTACTCATTCTGTTTAAGTGTATGCAGGATTATATTGAATTGCATAAAATAACTCAAGACCAATCATGGTTAAAAAAGCCAGAAAAAATCGAAAAAATATGGATAAAAAAATGTGATTGTAAAGATAGACTAGAGTTTATTTCAGATAATTTTGAGGGAGTAGTAATTGAAAAAATTTTAGATGGAATAAATAGGATGGAAAATCTTTTTAGAAAAGAATTTGGAAATGAATTATATCTCAGCCCTGGTCTTGTCGCGGATAAACACATTTGCAATATTTGCCAGAAAGATACCAGAGCGTGTTCTCATATAGAAGGAAGATTATACAAGGGAAGAATTTGCAATATTATCCCTATTAATGAAGTATGTGATCATGTTGCACTGGTTCAAGAACCAAAGGATTATAGATGCAGAATTTGGCCTTGGAACACTAATAATGAAGAGAAGGGAATGCTTATAGAAGCTGTAGTATTAACGACTTTTGGTGTTGATGATTTTTTAGGAGAAGAATATTTGTCACAAGTTAAGATAAGAGCGTATTTGTCCAGCATTTCTTAATAAATTTTCCATTAAATCCTAGATTCATCGTGCAAATAACCTTCAATTAAAATATCCGACTCAATCGACTTAATCCTAATATCAGTTAACATCAAAGCCTCAGTCATTCGTTCCAAACCCAAATCCCCCACAGGAGAAAAACCCTTCCCTCCGCCAATAATCTTAGGCGCGATAAAAGTCATTACCTTTTGCACACATTTATCCTGAATCGCCCTAGATGATAAAACCCCGCCACACTCCCAAAGAACCGTTGATAAACCCCTTTCATAGAGCTTTTGCATCACTAAATAGGGTGTTAAATTCTCTAATTCAATCATTTCTACCCCCTGATCTCGTAACTTTTCTTGTATGACTTTATCGCTATCAAACTGAGTAAAAACCACCGTCGGCGCGATCGCGGTTTGCCAGAGATTAGCAGTGGTCGGTAAATCCAAAGAACGACTCATCACCACCCGAAGCGGATTACGATCGCCTGCCCCATGACTCGTCAGATTCGGATTATCCAACCTAACCGTATTGCCCCCCACAATCACCGCATCACAAATCGCACGGGTTTCATGCACCAAATGACGAGACTCAGGGCCAGTCACCCAGGCACTATGACCTGTTTTCGTCGCAATCTTACCGTCCAGGGTCATCGCATATTTTAAAATTCCAAAAGGACGCTGATGGAGAATTCGATGAATAAACGCCTCATTCAGTTGCCGACAATCCCTTTCTTCCACGCCGACAATCACCTCAATTCCCGCTTGTCGTAGCCGTTCAATCCCCTTACCCGCCACCAAGGGATTGGGATCAACCATTCCCACCACCACCTTACTCACCCCCGCTTCAATCAATGCTTCCGTACAGGGAGGAGTCCGCCCATAATGATTACAGGGTTCGAGACTCACATAGGCGATCGCGTTTTTAGCATTTTCTCCCGCCTCTCTCAGGGCAAAAACCTCCGCATGGGGTTGGCCCGCCTGGGGATGGTAGCCTTCTCCAATGATCTGACCATTTTTAACAATCACAGAACCGACTAGGGGATTGGGAGCCGTTTTGCCCAAAGCTTGACGAGCTAACTCTAAACAGCGTTGCATCATTGCACGGTCAAAAGGGGTTATGTTCATCATTTTGAGATTTAATGGTTAAGGTCTAGTATAAAATTCAAAAGTCTTCTTTTTTCCTCGTAATGTCCAAGCCTCCTGTCCCTGTTTTCCCATTTTTCCCTAAACCGTTCCCAGATGTTGTGTCACAGATTTTTAAAATGCCTTTGCAAAGATTATTGACTCCAACCAACTTTCAGAAAAATTCCCTCGGATGGGTTTTCTGCATCCCTCTCACAGCGATCCTCGTCTTGATCAGTCATGGAGTGGTGTCTGCTCAGGTTGCCAACACAGTCGGGGAAACGGTTCCTGTCACAATGAGCAAGTTACAGGGTTCAATTAATATGCTCTGGATGATTCTCGCCACGCTGTTGGTTGCGATCGCCTATGGGGGTTTTGCCTTTTTGAATGCGGGTTTTAGTCGTTATAAAAATGTCGTTAACGCCTTAGCCATTAATTTATTAACGTTGATCGTCACGACCTTCGTTTTTTGGAGCTTTGGTTTTGCCTTAATCTTTGGAACCCAGGGAAATGATATTGTCGGTTCAGGAGCTTGGTTCCTCGGTGCAAAAACAGCAGAAATCTATGGCTTAAAACCCTTTCCCGATGGTTTACCCCTTTCTATTTTCTTTCTGTTTGAAACGGCCTTAGCGGGCATCACCGCCATGATTGTCGCAGGCGCGATCGCGGAACGGGTTAAATTTCGAGATTTTCTCATTTTTACAGTTTTTCTGATTGGAATTGCCTATTCCCTCGTCGGACATTGGATTTGGGGCGGCGGTTGGCTGAATAAAATGGGCTTTCACGATTTTGCAGGATCAACGGTGATCCATTCTGTTGGAGGTTGGGCCGCCTTTTCAGGATTAGCGATTTTAGGGCCGCGCATGGGCAAATACGAAACAAAAAAGACCAATAAATTAGCTGGTCACAGTATGAGTTGGGCCTTCCTGGGTTGCCTAATGATTTGGTTAGGTTGGTTCGGTGTAACGGGAGGTTCGGTTTTCGCGGTTAACCAAAAAGTTCCTTCCATTCTTCTTGTCGTGAATTTAGCGGCAGTTTCAGCAGGATTCGTCGCCATGCTCACAAGCTGGTTACAAACTAAAAAATCCGATTTATCCCTGATTATCCGAGGGGTTTTAGCGGGGTTAGTGGCCATTTCTGGCTGTTGTAATGCCGTTTCTACTGTTTCAGCTATTTGGATCGGCGCGATCGCGGGATTATTAGCGGTACTGTTTATTGGCTGGTTCGACCGAGTGCGGCTGGATGATCCCGTAGGCGTGCTTTCGGTTCATTTAATCGGCGGTTTGTGGGGAACGATCGCAACGGGAATTTTTGATAGTAAAACAGGGCTGATTACGGGTCAATTTGTGTTATTTCTTAATCAATTAATTGGAATAGCAGCCGTCGGCGTTTTTATGATTATTTTTAGTTTTATAATTTGGACGCTGATCAAAGGAATTTTTGGTTTACGAGTGGGACTTGAAGGCGAACTTCATGGTTTAGATATCAGCGAACACGGAATAGCGGCCTATAACGGTTTTGTGATGGAATCCGCAGGAGGATTAACCCCTATCTACGCCGATGATTCAGAAGATCTTCCCGTTTCTTCGGAATCTGAATTATCTGAATTATCTGAATTATCTGAATTATCTGAATTATCTGAATTATCTGAGGAAGAGTCAAAACCTGTTAATGAGATTCAAGAAACTGACTCTAACGATATTGAAGAATCAAAACAAAAAAATTAGTTAACGCATTGTGCATCGAAAAATCAAACGAAACACTGGCAGTTGTGATTTCCTAATCTCAGAGGCTCGAAGCCCTTACCCAGAGTAGAATGAACTTTTTCTTTCTTAAAAATGCTCTCTTTAACATTTGGAATAAGAATCACCCCAAAAATGCTAAACCAAAAATGCTAAACTATTAACTAAAGCAAATATTGCAAATAGGAGTTATGAAATCATGGGTTTTCGTTATCTCAATAACCTTGTTACCCCCGAACATATACAGGAATTTCTCGAACTCGTTGATTTAGCGGCAGGAGCAGGCAAAGATCCAGGAAATGTCTTTGATTTATCCGATAGGCTGAATACAAGTCGCCCCATGTCTCTTTGTGTACAGGCTATTCAACAAGATCCCCACTCCGTCGAATTCCTGAAAGAACGTTATGTCGGCGAACCCTATAACCTAGAAACCCTATTAAAATTACCCAAAGGCTCCTTGGGATGGACGTATGCAACCGTTTTAAATACCTTGGGCTATGATCCCGAATTTTATCGCACCCCTTCAGAATTTAAGTCGGATGCTGAATATATTTCGTACCGTGTCTATCGAACCCACGACATTCATCATGTGATCACAGGTTTTTCCGTTAATAACTTAGGTGAATTGGGAGTCGTTGCTGTGACCGCCGCCCAGACCCGATTTCCAGCCTTTATCTTTTTAGATATCTTTTCCTTACTCGTTACTTTTTTCCGTAGCG
>JBEIFD010000276.1:0-5727 GCA_040382535.1 Merismopediaceae cyanobacterium | reverse complement strand
CGCCTTTAATCAAACTACACCAGTGCCAACATAGGACAGCAATTCTAAATTCAAATAGTATAAACAGAGACAGAATAATATCTCCATGTACAGAGTATGAATAAAGAGCAAAGCGTGTGCTTGTTTTACAGAGAGAAAAAGCGATCAATTCAGCATTTTTACGACCCGTTTTTCCACCTGTTGGGGGCATAATAATTAATTCTCCTTGGGGACTACGTTCAATTTTAAGCTCAGGATTTTGCTGACAAAAGCTAAAAAATTGTCCCTCATTTAGGGCGATCGCGGGTTCCAGTTTGAGAATATTAATCATGGTTGTAAGTTTTAGTCTGGCGATAATTATATTTGGTCATTAGGATTTTTTAGATCGTGCTTTTGTTAATAAAGATTGGGCAAAGGTCAAGGCTTCTTCGGCAGAATGACCTCCTGTTAATTGAGCTAACTCTTTTTGGCGAGCTTGTATAGAAGTAAGTGGAGTAACACGCACCACCGTCCGAATTTCAGAAAGATTGAGATCTTCGCTATTTTTAACCAAATGAAGGGAAGATTCCTGAATAATATTTTTATCGACTCGAAAATGACTATCAGCCATGGCCGCGACGAGGGGTTGGTGGGTGACACATAAAACCTGTTGGGTTTGTCCTAATTGATAGAGTTTATCCGCGATCGCCTGGGCAACTTTTCCTGAAACCCCCACATCAATTTCATCAAAAATCAAAGTGTGATCGGGATTATCGGCTTGGGAAAAACAAGCTTTGAGAGCTAATAAAAAACGGCTCATTTCTCCTCCCGATGCGGTTGTGGAAAGGGGCTGAATTTTTTCCCCAGGGTTGGGACTAAAATAAAAAACAATCTGATCGGCTCCTGTTCCGTTGGGAGTAATGGGTGTGATTTGACAAACAAAAATCACCTTATCCATTGCTAAAGGTTTTAATTCTTTGACTAATTGTTTTTCTAATTGCAGGGCCGTTTTTTTGCGTAATTGGGTTAGCTTTTCACATTCATTTTGTAAAAGTTCTTTAGTTTGCTCGTATTCTTCTTCTAATTTTTCAACAGATTGATCTTGGTCAGTTAATTCGGCTAATTCCTGTGCTAATTTTTGTTCGTAGGCGATCGCGTCTTTGAGCGTTGGGCCATATTTGCGACAGAGACGTTTGAGTAAAACAATGCGTTCTTCTACTTCGTTTAAACGTTGGGGATCACTTTCCAAACTATCGCCGTAGGTACTCAATTGTTGACTGGCTTCCACGACCTGGGTTAAGGCTCCCCGCACCATTTCTAAAATACTGGCGATCGCCTCATCATATTGACTCATATCCGTGAGCAAACCTTCTGCTGTTCCCAACAAATCTGCAATGGCCGATTCGCCCAGGTCATTTTGGTAGAGTAATTGGTAAGCCTGATAACTCAGTTGTTGCAGTTCTACCACATGGGAAAGGCGATCGCGCTCTTGATCGAGAGCTTCTGCTTCATCGGCATCGGTCAATTGGGCTTCTTCAAATTCTTTCAGTTGATATTCCAATAAATCCAATCGTTGCAGCCGATTTTTTTCCGATTCACGGCGGTCTTCCAGCTTTTTTTGAGCCGTTTGATAGGTGCTATAGACAGATTCTACCCTTTGACGTTGTTCTAAAATAGATTTTCCGCCGTAAAGATCTAATAAACCCCGTTGGACAGCCGATTCCATTAACTGGGTTGTCTGACCCTGGGCGGTGATTTCAACCAAATATTCCCGTAACTGAGACAAAAGTTGACGATTAATTAAGACTCCATTGACCCTAGAGCGCGATCGCAAAGTCTCTCCTGTTAAGGTTAATTCACGACTACAAATTAAAACATTATCTTCTAGGGGTTCTATCTCTTGGGCTTGTAACCAGACCTGGGTAATGGGACTAATGGTAAAAGTGGCTTCAATGGAGGCAGATTGAGTTCCTTGACGGATTGCTCGCCCATGAATTTTTCCTCCCAAAACCAGGTCGATCGCATCAAGAATAATCGACTTTCCCGCTCCCGTTTCTCCCGTTAGGACATTCAATCCTTGGGCAAAGGTCAATTCCAGGCGATCGATGAGGGCAAAATTCTGAATTCGCAGACAAGAAAGCATAATTACTGGGCGATATTCGGCTTAAAATACTTTTTCTCGCTTTACCTCCCCCACATCCCTTAAGAAGCTACTGTGTACACACATCTTCCCCTAAACCTCATTCTGCCCCCCCAGCCCCCCAACTTTGGGGGGAGTTCGGAGTATTTCTGAGTTGAAAGTCCCCCAGAATTGGGGGATTTAGGGGGCTAGATCAGGTTAAACAGAAAACCAAAAACTTGTGTGTACACAGTAGCCTTGATAAGGGGGGCTAAATTCCTATGAATAGTCTAGTCCCCCTTTTTAAGGGGGATGCCGTAGGCAGGGGGATCAAACGTCTAGGGATGCAAGGAGATGTGTGTACAGCAACCTCAATGAGGGGGACTTTATCAATCAGGATACCAAAACATTCCCTTAATCCCCTCTGGATCAAGCACAAATCCCAACCGCCGATAAAAATCAATCACCTGGGGATCGGCAAAAAGGGTGATATTACTAATATCTTCGTTACGAAGTTTGCGAATCAGATACTTGATAAGGGCTTTTCCGAAACCCTTGGACTGAAATCGAGGATGAACTACCACATCCCACACCGTCGCATTAAACGCATGGTCAGAGGTTGCACGGGCAAAGCCAATGAGGTAGCGTCGATTGCCCTTGACTTCCCACATGGAAACAACTAAAAAACTAAATTCCAAAGCCTTTTTGACTTTACGAATGGGACGACGCGCCCAACCGACAGAATCGCAGAGTTCTTCTAATTCATAGAGATCAATTTCTCGGTCAGTGCTAAAGAAAAATCGAGATTGATTGATTCCCTCATCAAAAAATTCGACAAAATCCCCCTCAAATTGAGTCGGGACAGGAGCCGCGATCGTATCAGAACTAAATAAACGTTTCCAAAAAACCATGCCAATAGGGCGATTAATGTATTTTTTAGTGTTGGAGCTTTACCCCTAGAAATTAAGTATAGGGTTAATATTCGTAGAATCCAAGGAAGTAATCTGGAGTTTTCCCAGACTTTTAACCAGGGCGATCGCCTTAAGGTTTTTTTTAAGAGGTTTTAGGGCGGGGTTTGGGGAGGGGAGCAGAACGCTTTTCCCCTGAAGCCTCGGCTTGGCGGGGACGACTGGCTGAATTTCGAGTTCCTCTTCCTTTACCACCTTTACCACGTTCTTTATCTGAGCGTTTCACAGGCTTTTTACTAGCGGCGAATCCTAGATCCGTGGCCGATTGAAGTACTAAATCTGTCCCGACCAATTGGGCCTGTAAATCCCAAAAACGACTCACGGGTTTTTCAGGTAACAGACCTTTTAGCTTAATTTTAAAGAATTTGGGACGTTCTCCCTCTGCTTTGGGAGCTTGACGAATTTTAACGATAATCACTTCGGTTTCTGAGGAGGCAAAGGCGACCTGGCCCCGAATCGAAAAAAAGCCGCTCGTTTGTTCTTCGTCGGATTCTCCTGTTACACCAGTGACTTCATTTTGTCCCAAGGTTTCTGGCTCCCAAACCCCCACAAGCTGGAGATGAAGATGATCATCCTCCTGACGAATGTGGGGATAAACGACCCAAAGATGGGGCTGGGTTAAATCAATATGGTTCTTAATTAAGCTGATCATGCGACCCAGCAAAACCGCTTCGATTTCTGTCCCGTCTTCCCTAGTTAAAACGCCCTGGGTGAGATGACCCTCAGTTTGGGTATATTGACCATAGACCAAGCCGATCGCCCGATATTGTCGAGGATGGTTCGGGGGAGGAATGGGTTGTTTCCGAATCGTTTTTACCGCAGAGTCTGATGGATTGTCTGGAGATGGTTGGGAGGAAGTCTTACCCACAGTCGGGGAAGCATCAATGGGCTGATTAACGGGGGAGTTCATGTTCAACTTATTAGGAACGGAGACAAGGGGAATGGTCGCAGGCTAGAATGGCCTACTACAGACTGAGTTCATCTCATCATAAAGATAAAGTCAACTCTGTTGGTTAGATTCAGTTATCTATTTAATATTACCGTCAATCCTACAGGGTCATCCGAACCTGCTGGATGGTGAGTTTGTTTCGGATTTTGATTATTTTTACTTTGTAGGTTATGAAAGCTTCTCCCACTAAACGCAGTCCTTGGGTTTATCTCGGTTTATTTTTGATGATCGGGGCTTTGTTAATTTTTTCGATCTCGCCCCTGGTATCGAGTATTTTACAACAATCTAGGGTGGACAATGCCGCCGCGACTCCCTTGGATGCAAATACTCGTCGCCTAGAAGCCGAAGCCTTGGGATACGAATTAGTTTTGGAGCGGGAACCTGACAATATTAATGCCCTCCAAGGATTACTGGAAAATCGTCTCAGACAGAGCAATCTCAAGGATGCGATCGCGCCCCTCGAAAGATTATCCCAATTAATTCCTGAGCAAATTGAATATACGTTGCTGCTGGCTCAAACCAAACAACAACTTCAGGATTATGAGGGCGCATCTAATCTTTATCGAAATTTATTAGCGAGTAATCCCCTGGATATTCGTACTTTAAAGGGACTGTCGGATTTATTTATGCTCCAAAAACGTGATGCTGAAGCCATTCAAACCGTGCAAAATGCCATCACTCAGGCGATTAAAATCCGAGGAGCAGACCCCAGTGAGGAAAATTCAGCAAATGTTACTTCAGTGCAATTGCTACTAGGGGAAATTTATCTTCAACAAAATCGTGTAGAGGAGGCGATCGCGCTCTATGACAACATCAGTCAGATGAGTCCCGACGATTTTCGTCCCGTTTTAGCCAAAGCCATTGTTTTGAATAAACAGGGAAAACCCCAAGCGGCGGAACCTCTTTTTCAACAAGCTCTTCTCTTAGCTCCAACCCAATACAAGGAGACTATCAAACAAATGTCTCTTAATAGTTAAGGAATGAAAATCTATTAAGTTGTGCATTTGAAGTTCCAAAGCAAGAGCTTCACCTTTGTTAAGCAACAAAGCGACTAGGTTATTTATTTTTCATTCCTAAGCTATTTCAGGATTATCATCTGTAACCTGAACCTTGCTTCCTAATAATTCAATATACTGATTTTCCATCAGAAATGCTCCTCGCTCAAAACGGACTCCCCAATAATTCCCAGGACGACGATCCATCACCACACCTTCTACTCCAATTTCCAACAAATCAGATGGCCGCAACATGGGCATCGGTTCTGCGGTTTTTAGGTAGGGTGGAAGACTGATTAAACGAACTTTACTGCCAACGGTTATTTCTTGATGATTCATTATGTTAACAACTGGTTTAAAGTTAAACCCCTTGCCCATGAGTGTTTTGGACTATGAATAATTTAGGCTTAATTTTCATCATCTTGGCAAGGGGGACTTTTTCATTGTCAATTACTTGAGGTTACGTTGGGAAAGTTTATTTTTCCGCCAAATGCCAAAACCAAAAAGAACGGTCGTACCGACGACAGACAAGGCATCGGTTTCCCAGGGAACTGCGGTGGCAAAGGCGCGAATTTCACCACCAGTAAACGTACTGGAATGGATATTAAAATAGGCTGTCCCAGCATTAAAACTGGAGATAAGAGCGGCTTCGGCTCCTGCTGTTGTTCCTCCGTTATTGGTGATAAAAGCCGCACGATAGGAACTGGCTAAGGTCAAGTCTAGAGTGTTATTGTAACT
>JBEIFD010000275.1:0-5749 GCA_040382535.1 Merismopediaceae cyanobacterium | reverse complement strand
TCTTTGGGATAGTGATGGTTGTTATAGTGCGCGTCTGGTTTATTTTCGGAGTAGTTCTTCCCAGTTACTTCAACAAGTGGCTTGGTTATTAGGGAGTTTGAAAATTAATTATTCTATGGGGAATAATTATGTTTATGTGAGCGATCGCAGTCGTTTCAAAGCACTTTTAGGAGTTCCTTCACAACCCGATAAACTCTACGAAATAGAGGAAAATTATTTACCAAATGTTACCCAGGAATTTGCTGAACAACTAGAAACCGCGATCGCCACTACGGATCGAGAAACCCGCAAAACAATTAAACGCTCTTTGCAAAAATCAGTTTTATTTAGGCCGACAAATTCCAGTTATAAAGAAAACCTAGAAAATTGGCACGCGATTTATCAGAATAATTATCAACAAACCTATCTCGAAGATGCACGATTAGTTCATGTTGTTGCATTGGAAGATGCAGGCGAAGCGGATTGTTTTGATTTAGAAATGGCAGATCAATCTTCTCCCTATTTTTTAGCGGAGGGGATTGTCACCCATAATTGTTATCAAGAGCAAATCATGAAAATGGCTCAAGATTTGGCAGGATATTCCCTCGGAGAAGCAGATTTATTGCGTCGGGCAATGGGGAAAAAGAAAGCCTCAGAAATGCAGAAACATCGGGAAAAATTTATTGATGGGGCGACTAAAAATGGCGTGACAAGTAAAGTCTCTGAGCATCTTTTTGATCAAATGGTCAATTTTGCTGAATATTGCTTAAGCTATGACAGTTTAATTCTCACCGTTGAATATGGAGTTTTACCCATCGGCAAAATTGTCGAAGAAGAAATTGAATGTACCGTTTATAGTGTTGATCGCAACGGATTTATTTATACCCAGGCGATCGCCCAATGGCATCATCGGGGTTCCCAAGAAGTCTTTGAATACAACCTAGAAGATGGTTCCGTGATTCGTGCGACGGCTGATCACAAATTTATGACCGAAGACGGGCAAATGTTAGCGATTAATCAAATCTTTGAACAAGGTCTAGAATTACGTCAAATAGAACCCAACCGCGATGGCTTTTCGTTAATAGCGACGAAGACCGCAACTTAACGGCAATTCAAGTTGGTAGCGTTCTAATGTGGGAGCATCGCTCAAAATTTCCTGCGTTAGGCCATCTCTGACAACCTGCCCTTGACTGAGAATAATGGTGCGATCGCATAATTCCAACGCCAAATCTAAATCATGGGTCGCAATGAACTGAGTCAAAGGAAGAGTCCGCAATAACTCAATCAATTGACGACGACTACGGGGGTCAAGCTGCGCCGAGGGTTCATCCAATACTAAAATTTGGGGGTGCATAGCCAAAACTCCCGCGATCGCCACCCGCTTTTTTTCTCCTCCCGATAAATGGTTGGCATTGCGAGATTGATATAAATTGGGATCAAGTCCGACGGCTTGTAAAGCTTGTAAAGCTCGATCATCAAGATTTTTTCCCCTGATTCCTTGATTCATGGGGCCAAATTTTATATCTTCCCCTACCGTTGGCATGAAAATCTGATCATCAGGATTTTGAAAAACCATTCCGACAAAATTACGAATTAATTTAAAATTTTGGGGAATAACCTCATAGTCTCCCACTAAAATTTTTCCCGATTGAGCTAACAGTAAGCCATTCAAATGTAACAATAAAGTCGATTTTCCCGATCCATTGGCCCCCACCAAAGCAACCCTTTCTGTGGCTTGAATAGATAAATTAATCCTTTTTAGAACCTCTATCCCATCGGCATAGGCAAAGCTGAGATTTTTGATAGTGATCGGATTGTGGTGCATTGGATTCAAAAAAGGTAAATTCCTTGTCCCAAACTGAGAAGAGTAATCAGGCAGACTAAGACAAGCCGATCTACTTTTTTTATCGGTGGATTCTCGGCGATCGCAGAGATACCCTGATAACCCCGCGCCAACATGGAAGCATGAATGCGTTCCCCCCGCTCGTAGGTGCGAATAAATAAGGAACCAATGATATTCCCTACCATTAATCGTTGCCAACGGGGATTATTCATCAAGTTCCGCGACAGGGCAGCACGACGCATGGTTTCCAATTCATCGATCAAAACCCCAAGATAACGATACATTGAACTAAAGATTGCGACTAATAGGGGCGGCATTTTCAGAAAAATTAACGCCTTTAATAAATCGGTGATCGCAGTAGTCATGATCAGTAAATTCAACATTAAAAGAGACAGCAGGGCTTTGATACTAACACTACCCAAAACCGTCATACCTTCCGTTGTCACCTGTAACCATCCCCACTGCCAAAGAATGTTACCTCCTCCCCGAAAAAGCGTACCTAAAAGGACTATTCCCATAAAAGCGAATTCGATCGCTACCCTGCGGATTAATACCGAAAAAGTGACTCGACTGAGGGTAATTATCCCAGCCAAACCAAGCCCGTAAATGGCCCAAGCCCACCAACGTCCATTGGCTGTAAAAGATGTTGCGAAAACGAATAATAGGCTACAAATAAGACGAATTTGGGGGGCTAAACCATGCCAAATGCTGGAAAGATGACTGTCTCGATCCAGTTGAAAAGTACCGACGTGCAACAGAACCATATTTTTTTAGACGGCCAAGCCTCGAATTAGGAAGGAGAATCAGGTGCATCTGATTTTTTGCTGACGACCTTACCTAGTCCCCAGCCCAGTCCAAAGGTGACTAATGTCCCAATTAAACCCGCTAGGGGAGTTGCCACTGACTTGGGAACCCCACGTAGGGAGTATTCATCAAAAATGGCATGAAAAGGGAGTTTTTGAGCAAGAGGATTGGTTTCGGCTTTTTTTTCAAAATTGTGGTCTTGAGCCACTCGATCTAATCCATCGGGATGAGTGCTGGCAAAGGGAGATAAAAAGACCGCGATCGCTAGGGCAGAACCTAGCCCAGTGAAAATAAAAGTTTTAGACTTGCTAGAAGGAGAATGATTCATCGTGATTAAATTTTAGGACTAAGAGAGGGACGGGGAGAATCAAAAATCAAATCGGGGCGAGTGCGCCAGATATAGCTCACGGCCGTTAAGGTAATCAACGCTTCACCAATTCCAATGACGAAATGCCAAGATAGCATAGCAAATAGAGCAACTTGAAGGGGAACTGTTCCAGAAAGAGCTAATTGCACAGAACAAGCAAAAGCAGCCACCACCACACTTGTCCAAGCCGCGATCGCCGTTCCCATCGCCATTCCCCGCCACCGAGAAAATCCAAAGAGTAAGCGAATCACTTTATAGAGATAATAGCCACCAAAAGTGCCAATTAGCCCCATATTGAAAATATTTGCCCCTAGAGCCGTTAAACCGCCATCTTGAAATAACAAGGCCTGCACGATAAATACCACCGTCATCACCAGAGAACCTGCCCAGGGGCCAAGCAAAATTCCTACCAACGTTCCCCCTAGTAAATGCCCACTTGTCCCGCCAGGAATGGGAAAATTGATCATCTGAGCTGCAAAAACAAACGCCGCACAGACCCCCATCAAAGGAACAACTCGGTCTTGATAGTCTTTCTCGACTTGCTTAAGAGAAATAATCAGTAACACTAAAGAAAAGGCTCCAGTGACTAAACTCACGGGAAGACTCAGAAAACCATCGGGGATGTGCAGAGCCAAAGTAGGAAGAGGCAATGCGAAGAAGTTTATCATGGTAAATTTATGTTATTAAGAGTCGGCTAGGTTTTAATATAAAAAATTCTGTCTAAACTGAAACATTTTTGAGGTTTTAGTAAAAAAATTGATTTTTTCAGTCATGGTTTGAGTCAAACCAGACGATCAGATTGACAAAAAAGATCCTAAAAACAGTTAATGTGGTTTTTTGATCTTTAGCAATGCCCTGGGGGGGGTAATTAACAGAAATAAGTTAGAAAAATGTTGATTCTTATATCGATTTAGTTTATGAATGTCGATATCCCCAATAATAAAGAAAGGGAATTTTAGGATCTCACGATGAAACAAGAATTAGATAAATTATTAATCTTAGCCCAACGCGCAGGGGCAGAAGATGCCGAGGTTTATTATTCGCGATCGCAGTCCCATCCAGTTTTTTTTGAAGCGAATCGTCTCAAGCAACTCGAAAGTTCAGAATCGGAAGGCACGGCGTTACGGGTTTGGCGGGGAGGTTGCCCTGGTTTGGCCGTTGCCTATGGCCCCGTCGATCCCCAGACCTTAGTGGAAAAGGCGATCGCCCTATCTTTACTGAATCCCCCTGAAACACCCGAATTAAACGAATCTCGAACCCAGATTGCTGAACCCGTTGGTAAAACTTTGCCAGTGGAAACCCTAGTGGAAGTCGGCAAAAAGGCGATCGCACAACTTCGAGAAAATTATCCAGAGGTTTTGTGTAGTGGGGAACTAGAATGCGAAGAAGACCAGACAATTTTACTCAATTCCAAGGGATTGCACTGTGAACATCAGGATACGGCGATTAGTTATTACTTCGGCGTAGAGTGGATTCGCGGGGAAGATTTTTTAGCAGTATATGACGGAGAATATAGCCGAGAGAAAATTAATCCGAACCAAATTGTTGAGCAAATCCTCCAACGCCTAATCTGGGCAAAGGATAACGCGCCGAGTCCAACGGGTAAAGTGCCTGTGCTTTTTACCCCCAATGCGGCCACCATGCTCTGGGGAACCGTGATCGCCGCTCTCAATGGCAAACGGATTGTAGAAGATTCTTCGCCCTGGAGCCAAAAATTAGGGGAATCAGTCCTTTCCGAATTATTAACCTTTTCCCAAGATCCCAAATTCATTCCCTACGATTGCCCCTTTGACGATGAAGGAACCCCAACCCAAGCTTTAACTCTGATTAATCAGGGCAAAATTGAGCAATTTTATAGCGATCGCACCATTGCCCGTCAACTCGGTCATCCAGCCACAGGAAACGGTTTTCGTCCAGGACTCGGCGGCTATCCTACCCCCAGTCTGGTCAACTGCATCATCGAATCGGGTGAGGGATCATTGTCTGAACTGATTAGCCAAATGGGAAACGGTCTCGTAATCGATCAAATCTTGGGCGGCGGCCCTGATATTTCGGGGGATTTTTCCATTAATGTGGATTTGGGTTATCGCATCGAAAATGGGGAAATCATCGGTCGGGTGAAAGATACAATGGTTGCGGGGAATGTCTATACCATTCTTAAACAAATTCTCGCCCTCGGCAGCGATCGCCAGTGGAATGGATCTTGCTATACGCCTTCGGTTTTAGTGGATGGTGTATCTGTTGTGGGTTAGTAATCCGCAAGTTAAGAAACATTATTATTGCGGAATAAATCGAGTAAAAATAGCCCCACCTGAGCGAAAATCTTAGTAAGCTGTTACGAAGTTAGATTGCATAACGATTTTACTGAAAGTTTTGTAACAAGGGGCTTAAGCCCCTTGCCTGTATGCGTTTTAACAGCTTAACCATCTTCATTAATAACTTAAAGAGAGAAAAACTATGCCAGAATTTTTGGACTTTTTACACCACAAATACGCCTATGTCGCGATCGGAGAATTTCAACCTGGTCGCTTTGCCGAAGCCCAAAGACTCTACGAAAAAGCGGTTTCTACCTATAAAGAAGGTTTTAAGGGAGCATATCTGTTGCAAAAACCAAATTCCGATGAGGGAATTGCCATTATTATTTGGGAAAATATTGAAGACATGGAAGCCAATCAAAATGAAGCCTATAAGCAATTTTTAGAAGAAATGGGGCCGCTGTTTGTCAAACCTCCCGTCACGGATTTTTATGAAGTTTG
>JBEIFD010000274.1:0-5754 GCA_040382535.1 Merismopediaceae cyanobacterium | reverse complement strand
GCTAAATCCCAGACTTTGATGGTTTTGTCAGCACTCCCAGAAACTATGGTCTTAGAAACTAAGGTCTTAACATCGCAGCTGAGGGCTATGCTCCAGACCTTATCTTGATGACCGTTGAGGGTGCGAAGTTCTTTTCCTGTGTCTAAATCCCAGACTTTGATGGTTTTGTCCTCACTCCCAGAAACTATGGTCTTTCCATCGCAGCTGAGGGCTATGCTCCAGACCTTATCTTGATGACCGTTGAGGGTGCGAAGTTCTTTGCCAGTGGCTAAATCCCAGACTTTGATGGTTTTGTCAGCACTCCCAGAAACTATGGTCTTTCCATCGCGGCTGAGGGCTACGCTCCAGACCTCACCTTGATGACCAATCAAACGATTCTGTTCGATTGGGTGAGCCAGGGCTTCTTGCAACGCTTTGATGACTTCGGGATTGGTCGTATTGTGAGCGCGTAGGATTTTTCCTGCTTTGATTGCTGAGATAAAAACATCCAAATCTGCGTTTTTATTCAGTCGTAAATACATAGCCGCACGACCCAAAGATTCTGCTTGGTTGAGGTCTGCTTTTCCTGTTTGTTGCCAAGCCATTAATCCTAAACCACTGCTAATAATTAATGCTCCCACCGAACCCACCGCAATCCTCTGAGCCGTCCTTTTGTCACGTTTTTGTCTCTCTACTTCAGCTTTTTGCAAACGATCGCGTTCTGCCACACTCGCTTCAATAAATGCGATCGCTAAAGCATCCAGATTAGGTAAAGCTTGCTCTTTTTTAAATTCAACAATTCGCGCTAACTTAGAACCGCTCCACAGTTCACTACTCGCTTTTTGAGCATCTTGCCAACTTTTAGTATCCGCATATAAACGATTTCTCAGAATAATGATCTCCTCCTTCTCTCGAATTAAATCCTGTAACACCTTCCAAGAACGAATTAACGCTTCATGTGCCACTTCAACCGTTGCGTCATTTTTACCACCAACCAACAACCGATTAATAATCAATTGTTCGAGAACCTCTCCTTGCCTTTCATCCTGCTCAAAAATTGATTTATCAGCCCTTCTACTAACCGCTTCTTTCCCTTCTAAATCAATTAACTCTAGAAAAATTTCCTTTGCTAACTTTCGCTGTGTTTCATCAAACTGATCATAAATCTTATTCGCTTGTTGCTGAAGTGCGCCCGTTACGCCTCCCAACTCCTGATAAGTTTTAGTATTTAAAACCCTATCCGTAATATCATCCTTACTCCACAATAAATTAAGCGTATATTGCAGGAGAGGTAAAGAACCCGCCTGTTGCTTAAAATCAGCAATAATAGTATCAATTAATCCCTGCTCAAATATCACCCCATTTCTCGCCGCAGGTTCAGCGATCGCTAATCTCAGATCACTATCCTCCATATCCGTTAACATCCGACTAGAAGAATCATGAACTTTTCCTAAATCGGGATAGGGACTTAATTTATCCAGAAAATCAGCCCGCATCGTCATAATAACTTTAACAGAACTATCAGAATTTTCAATTAATTTAATCAGACTTTTTATAAAAATATCTCGCTCCGTTTTCGGTGTACGGGTGAATACTTCTTCAAACTGATCAATAAAGATCAACCATTGAGCATCACTTTTTAAAGCTTGCACAACTTGAATAAGCGTATCTTCCTTAATCGTTCGGGCAAGTTTAGCTTTCGATTGATACTTCGTGTACAAAGAAGTATAGAAAGACTCAAAGGGATCAACGTCTGGAACAAAAGTAAAATTAAAGAGTTGCGAACCCCATTGATCCTTCAACTTCGGAATCAAACCCGCTTGAATTAAAGAAGACTTACCGCTTCCCGATGCCCCTAAAAGCAATAAAACATTTTCTTTTGCTAAATAATTCGTCAACTCAATAATCCAGCGATCGCGACCAAAAAACTTATTCTTATCATCCACTTCAAACTTCCTTAAACCCAAATAGGGAGGACCCTTAATTAACGGTTGACTGGTAATTTCCAGTCCAGATTTTTGGGTAATAATATATTGATTAATAACTCCGCCACTAATATCCCCTTGGATACCTTTGAAATCACCCCCAATTTCCGAGAAATAAGACGTAACATTTTTATCTCGGCTCACATTATCCCCCGCCCCAGAATGGGTTTGTTGGGTTTGAGGATTAGAATTAGATTCTGGTAATTGAGACATGACTTATAATTCAAGATTGTTTATATTTAATAAAGAAGCCAACTTTTATCTAACAGTTGTTCTAGGGAATAGGGACAAATTGACGGGAAAATTTGAAGATTTAAACCCGTTTTTTGGGTAACGACAAAGACAGACTCTTGATAAATATCTTCCCTGTTATCCGATAGATGTTGCTTAAGATTAGTCGTTAAAGAGCGATTTAATTGAACTCTAAAAGTCGCAATTTCTCCTTGCCAATGCCGATAATTATATTCATATTCTGTTGTCCAGTATTGAAGCAATAAAAGACGAATAATAATTTGTCTCAAGAAGCTTTCAACTCGGTTTTTGTCCCGTTTACTCAAATCTTCTAATTCCTCAATTAAATTTTCAATATCCAATCGTTCTAGACGATTTTCTTTAAGTAACTTGATCGTTTCAATTAACCAAAGATGTTCATCCTGTTCATAGAGAGATTTCAAAGGATTTTCAAAGGAAGTTATTTTCATGATTTTTCTGGGTAATGACAATTCATTTGTCTCATTTTAACTAATAGTTTGATTAATTTGTCCTCCACTCACATCTCCGACAATTCCCTTAATATCTCCTTGAACATTAATACGATACTTTCCTTCCTTTTCCCCTTGAGGATCTTCTTTTTTCAGAATCTCTACTGCTGCTTCGAGAATTTCTACATCCTGATCAATCCTCGCTTCAGTAATTTTATTTCTTAACAAAATCTCCGATTGTTTGATATCTTCAGGCTTAGCCTCAACCATCGCTTGGGCCAAAGCATCCTTTTCAAACTTCTTCTTAATCAAAGCCTTGAAACCCTCATAGGCATCCTTGACCGCCGCACCCGCCGTATCCTTCGTCGCCCCAGTCGCCCCCGCAATCAAAGCCGCCAAAATCAGAGAAATAGGTTCCATGCTTGTTATACTCCAAAATAAAATATTTCTTTAAATTTTACTCGTAAGTACAAATTATTGCAATCAATAACCTTAAATTAATATTGTTTTGAAAAAATATTGATTTTCAAGAAATCCGCAAATAAAACGCGATCGCTAACTATTCAAAACCTCTGTGTTAAAATGAAACCTAAATTGATTGCAATAAAAAAATGACAAAATATATCCCCCTTACCGAAGCAAACCAAAGTCTTCTAGATCTTGCCAAAGACATCACAGAAGAACCTCTAATCATTACCCAAGAAGGTCAACCTATAATGACAGCCATGAGCTATCAAAAATTTGAATCCTTAATGGAAACCCTAGATATTCTCGCCGATCAAACCTTTAGCCAAAAATTAAAAGAAAGTATCGAGCAAGTTAAACGTGGTGAAACCGTCTCTTGGGAGATAGCAAAAGAAAAACTAGGAATATGAGTCAAGAATACTCTATTGAATTAACAACAATTTCTCTAGAAATGCTGTCTGAAATCAAAGATCAACGACATTTACAACTCTTAAAAAAACGAATTGAACAACTCCAGATCAATCCTGAGCAACAGGGAAAGCCATTAACTGATAAATTAAAAGGCTATCGAAGCATAAGGGCAGTTGGTCAAAGATATCGCATTATTTATCAGATTGAACAAAATCTCATTGTTGTATATATTGTAGGGGTGGGTTTAAGGAAACAAGGGAGTCGCAAAGATATTTATAATCGACTTGAAAATTTCCTAGAAGATTAACTCAATTAAATTAACTACTATTTTTCTATAATTACCAATCTGTTTATTATGTCTCACCTTAATTTTGATACCGAAAATAATCAACGTAAATCCTTTGAACTCCCAGGCGCGAAACCCCACTACAACCCCGATCGCCCTGGACAAGTAAATCATATCCTTTTAGACCTAAAACTCGATATCCCCAACAAATCTTTCCAAGGAATTTGTAAAATTACCCTAACCCCTATTCGGCATGATATTAAAGAATTAAACCTAGATGCCGTGAACTTAGGCATTAAATCTGTATTAATTAAAAATATTAGTCAACCCTTTGATTATGACGGTGAAAAATTAATTATTCATCTGCTCCAAAAACTACCAGAAGAAAGAACAGAAATCGAAATCCATTATCAAGTCAATCAACCCCAACGAGGACTCTATTTTATTGAACCCGACGAACATTATCCTGATAAACCCGTACAAGTTTGGACGCAAGGAGAAGATGAAGACTCTCGCTTTTGGTTTCCCTGTTTTGACTACCCAGGACAACTCGCCACTTCCGAAATTAGAGTACAAATTCCTAAACCCTTAATCGCCGTTTCTAATGGAGAATTAATTCAATTAGAAGAACAAGATACAGAACAAATTTATCATTGGTCACAGAAACAAATTCATCCCACCTATTTAATGACCCTAGCAGTCGGAAATTTTGCTGAATTAACCGATCATTATCAAGATATTCCTGTTATCTATTACGTCGAAAAAGGACGGGAAGCTGATGGTTTGAGGAGTATGGGCAAAACCCCAAAAATGATCGAATTCTTTGCAGAAACCTTTGGCTATCCCTATCCTTTTCCCAAATATGCCCAGGTTTGTGTGGATGATTTTATCTTTGGTGGAATGGAAAATACTTCGACTACCCTATTAACCGATCGCTGTTTATTAGACGAACGAGCAGCATTAGATAATCGCAACACAGAAAGCCTCGTTGCCCACGAATTAGCCCATCAATGGTTTGGGGATTTGGTCGTGATTAAACATTGGTCACACGCCTGGATCAAAGAAGGCATGGCTTCCTATTCTGAAGTTTTATGGACAGAAAAGGAATATGGTTCCTTGGATGCCGCCTATTATCTGTTAGGAGAAGCGCGGAACTATTTAGAGGAAGATTCCTCCCGTTATCGTCGTCCCATTGTTACCCATATCTATCGGGAAGCGATCGAATTATATGATCGTCATTTATACGAAAAAGGAGCCTGTGTTTATCACATGATCCGCAGTATTTTAGGTGAGCAATTATTTACCAAAGCCATTCATACTTTTGTGCAAGATAACGCCCATAAAACTGTTGAAACGATTGATTTATTAAGAGCGATAGAAAAATCAACGGGCTTTAATTTATTATGTTTATTTGATCAATATGTTTTTCGGGGCGGGCATCCTGACTATAAAATTTCCTATAGTTGGGATCAGGATAATCATTTAGCTAAATTAACCGTCGTTCAAACCCAGGTTAAAGAAGACGAAAAAAGTGATTTCAAGAATTTATTTGACCTCAAAATTCCCATTGCTTTTAATTATTTGCAAGCAGGTCAAGTCCAATCTAAAACCTTTAATCTACGCATTCATGAACGGGAACAAAGCTTTTATCTTCCCCTCGAAGTTAAGCCCGATTTTATCAGTTTTGATGCTGAAAATTATTTCCTCAAAACCGTTGAGTTAGATTATCCTGTTGCTGAATTAAAAGCCCAATTGAAACACGATCGCGACCCTGTTTCTCGCATTTATGCCGCGATCGCCTTGGCAAAAAAAGGCGGCTTAGAAGTTGTAGAAGCGTTGAAGGAAAGTTTAACGGAAGATTCGTTTTGGGGAGTACGGGTAGAAGTCGCGGATCAATTAACCAATATTAAATTAGATCAGGCGGGGG
>JBEIFD010000273.1:0-5763 GCA_040382535.1 Merismopediaceae cyanobacterium | reverse complement strand
TTTCGGAAAACCTTAACGGAATTTTTTAGGATTACTACTTTTGCCAAGCCTCGCTTGAAAGAAAGTTTACCGTTAAAGTCTTCTCTACTCTCTGGACTAAATTGGCAAAGGTATTGGAGTTTGTCATTGCAGTTTTTGGAGATATTGACATGGAGAATAATCCCTATAGATTCAATGTTTAGAAATCAAAATAATGCTTTTGATCTTCATCATAATCTATGTACCGCCCAGGATCTTAATTTTTAGACTTGATACAACTGCATAACTTCTGTAATCGGTAAACGAGATCGCACTCCCAAATTTAAATCAGAAAAATGACCGCGATCGCAATGGTCTGAGGCCGCGCAGGCAATCATGGCCGCATTATCGGTACAAAATTTAAGCGGGGGAAAATAAACCTGAAGATGATGTTTTTCAGCCGCTTCTTGTAACTGTTGACGCAAACCACTATTGGCCGCCACTCCTCCCCCAATCGCGATCGCTTTAATGCCGTAATCTAAGGCACACTGAATGGTTTTTTGCGTTAAAGATCGAGCCACCGTTTCCTGAAAACTGGCCGCTAAATCGGCGATCGGTAGGCTATCAGTCTCTTTTTCTAATTGGTTCACTAAGCGCAGAACCGCCGTTTTCAAACCACTAAAACTGGAATCGTAGGGATGATAACCACCTTCGGGTAAGGAAATTCGCCCGGCTGGTAAGGGAAACGCTTTGCCATTACCTGTTTTAGCCAACTTATCAATCACTGGGCCGCCTGGATAACCCAACTTCAACAAACGAGCCACCTTATCAAAGGCTTCTCCTGCGGCATCATCACGAGTCATGCCCAATTGTTCATATTTTCCGCAATCTTTCACCAAAATAAGGCTAGTATGCCCCCCCGATACCAATAAACAGAGAAAGGGCGGTTCTAATTCGGGATAGCTCAAATAACTAGCGTAAATATGTCCTTCCAGGTGATGCACTCCAATAAATCTTTTGTGATGAACCAATGCCAAGGTTTTCGCCGCCGTCATTCCTACCATCAAGGCTCCCACCAAACCTGGTGCAACCGTCGCCGCGATCGCGTCAATCCCAGACCAATCTAACTGACTTTCCGCTAAAGCCTCTTCAATACAGGGATTAATCAGGGTTAAATGTTGACGAGAAGCCACCTCTGGAACAACTCCGCCATAAACTTGATGTACTGCAATTTGGGAGGCCACAATATTACTGCAAACGTTACGATTCTTTACAATGGCGACGGCAGTTTCATCACAGCTTGTTTCGATTGCTAAAACGGTTGCCATGCTCTGTTAATTTAAGTTAAAAGACTACTTTTTATTGCTAAATCTTTACTCTATCCACTGGTCAGAGTAAGATCACTTCAAGGTACTCACTGATCCTGTCACGTTTTGTACAAAAAACTTAGCCTTTTGTAATAAAAGGAAACAATTCTTATGAAACAACTGTTGGCTTTCTTGCTGGCCCTGACCCTCTGGTTTAATTTTGCTCCCTCTGCTTCGGCGGATTTCGCGAATCTTACCCCTTGTAGCGAAAATGCGGCCTATTTAGCAAAATCTAAAAACTTCCTCAATACCACCAGCGATCCCAATTCTGGAAAAATTCGCGCTGAACGTTATGCCGAATCTCTCTGTGGCCCCGAAGGCTATCCCCACCTCATTGTAGATGGTCGTTTTAGCCACGCAGGGGATTTTCTCATTCCTAGCATTCTTTTCCTTTATATTGCAGGTTGGATTGGCTGGGTTGGTCGTGCCTACCTGATCGACATTCGCAAAGAAAAAGATGCTGAACTCAAAGAGATCATCATTGATGTGCCTTTAGCGATCAAAAAAATGTTGGGTGGTTTCCTCTGGCCTTTAGCGGCTGTCGGAGAATATACTTCGGGCAAACTGATTGTTAAAGATTCCGATGTTCCCACCTCTCCCCGCTAGGGTTGATTTTTGTCCTGTTTAATTACATTTATATCTTTGGAGACTCATTTATGGAAGGTTTGACTAAGTTTTTGTCTACTGCTCCTGTCATGATCATGGCCCTCTTAACGTTTACGGCTGGTATCTTGATCGAATTCAATCGTTTCTTTCCTGATCTTCTTTTCCACCCGATGGGATAGGTTTTGAGAAACTTGGAAACAACAAAAGGGATTGGTTATAGGATTTATTTCCTTGGGCCAATCCCTTTAGGTAGTTAGCCTCAGCTTGCTGTTCAAAAATTTAAAATAGTGAGTTTCATTGCCTAGAGTCAATTTCAGATAACTATAATCATTAATATCAGTAACTTTAGTCATTTTACCAATCCAATGACGCAAGCAATCATAACTCCGCAGTTTCCCCCGCAACCTGAAGTGCTAAAGGCGATCGCTAAAGCCAACAGCAAGCCAGAAATAGTTTGGGAAAAATTGCCCGCCAGTTTTGTTTTACCCGATGATCCTGTGGAAAACATCGCCCAACCCTTCCTCGCCGCCGCCCTCAACGACAGCCTCGAAATTGCCCAAATATTACCACCAGACGTGATCGTTGCTTCCAATATGGCTCTGGTGGCTAAGATCAACCGAAAAACCATCGTCAAAGCTCCCGATTGGTTTTATATCCCCAAAACCCACCGCACCCCCATCATCCGCCGTAGCTATAGCCCTCATATTGATGGCGACATACCCGCGATCGTGATGGAGTTTCTCTCCGAAGAAGAAACAGGCGAATATTCTACCCGTCCTACCTTCCCCTACGGCAAGATGTACTTTTATGAACAAATATTACAAGTTCCCCTCTATGTAATCTTTGATCCCGAAGACGGACGCTTAGAAATTCGCCATCTCAATGTCTCAGGACAGTATGAACTACAACGCCTAGATGAAAATGGTCGCTACTTTGTCGAATCCCTAAACCTATACCTTGGCACATGGCATGGCACCAGACTCGACCAAACCTTCCATTGGTTGCGTTGGTGGAATATCAATGGCGAAATACTACCCTGGGGAACAGAAAGAGTTGCCCAAGAGCAAATCTTACGCGCTACAGCAGAACAATTTGCCGAAGCCGAAAAACAACGCGCCGATTTTGCCGAACAAGAAATTACCAGATTAAAAAAACTGCTAGCAGAAAAAGGTTAAGTGCAAATTTGACGGATTATGCAGATTATTAGATTAATAAAAGCTAAAATCTCTACAATTAGCATGAGCTTTCTAAGCCATGTTTAATATGGTGTAATATGCGTAAAAAATATAAACTTGCAATCATAGAAAATGTTCGATTTACTATCAATCCTTGACCAAAGAGCAAGTCAAAGCCCCGAAAATTTAGCTTATATTTTTCTCAAAGATAGAGAAAATCAAGAGCAAAAGATTACTTATCAACAACTATCTCAAATTTCAAAAAGGATTGCCACCAGGTTACAATCTCTAATCCCGCCAGGAGCCAGAGCTTTATTGCTTTATCCCCAAGGTTTAGACTTTATTACGGCTTTTTTAGGGTGTCTCTCTGCTGGAATTATTGCAGTTCCTGCTTACCCTCCAAAACGGAATCAAAAAATATCTCGATTGATAGCTATTATTGAAAATTCTCAACCACAAATTATTCTAACTACTAGCTCTCTTTTAGAAAATATTCAACTGAAAATTAAAGATTTTTTAGATTTATCTGTAACGCAATTTTTGGCCACAGATAATCTCAATAATGACGAAGATTTTGAGTTCCATCTCCCAGATATTAGTGGTAATACCCTAGCTTTCCTCCAATATACATCAGGCTCAACGGGTTCGCCGAAAGGAGTCATGATTTCTCATCACAACATTGCCCATAATTCCGTTTATATTCAAAAAGCTTTTCAGCTTACAGAAAAAAGTGTCTCTGTGACCTGGTTGCCGAGTTTTCATGATATGGGTTTGATTGATGGTATTATTCAACCGCTTTATACAGGTTTTTTGGGTGTTGTAATGTCGCCTGAATCTTTTTTAAAAAATCCGATGGTCTGGCTACAAACCATCACGAAATATCGAGCAACTCATAGTGGGGGGCCAAATTTAGGTTATGAATTATGCGTGCGAAGAATTACGCCTGAACAACAGAAAACTCTTGATCTAAGTAGTTGGGTAAGTGCCTACAATGGAGCAGAGCCAATACGACGAAAAACCCTGGATAATTTTAGTGATAAATTTCGATCTTCTGGATTTAAATCTCAATATTTTTATCCCTGTTACGGCATGGCAGAAGCAACCTTAATGATTTCTGGGGGGAATATTGAAGATGAGCCAGTTTACTTAAATGTTCAGTCAAAATCCCTAGAAAATAATCAGATTGTAGAAGCAGAGAGAGATAGTGAAAATTGTCTGGAACTTGTTGGTTGCGGCCATGTTTGGCAAGAGATGGAAGTCAAGATTGTCGATCCTGAAAGTTGTTTAGAATGTGGTGAAAATCAAGTAGGAGAAATTTGGGTTTCAGGTTCTAGTATTGCCCAGGGTTATTGGCAAGAAGAAGAAAAAACGATCGCAACTTTTCAGGCTAAATTAGCGAATACAACGGACGAAAGAAATTTTCTCCGAACAGGCGATCGCGGTTTTCTACGAGCCGGTGAATTGTTCATAACGGGACGAATTAAGGATGTCATCATTATTTGGGGACGAAATCATTACCCCCAAGATATTGAATATTCGATACAACAAAGTCATCAAGCTCTACGGTTGGACTGCGGCGCGGCTTTTACGATAGAAATAGACAATCAAGACAAATTGGTAATTGTTCAGGAAGTAGAACGTACTTATTTGAGCAAGTTAAATTTCAACGAAGTTTTCTCTGCCATTCGTGAAGCCGTTGCTCTTCATCATGCTTTACAGGTTTATGCGATCGCCTTAATTAAACCTGCGAGTATCCTCAAAACTTCTAGTGGTAAAATTCAACGTCATGCGTGTCGTCATGCTTTTCTCACAGAAACTCTGGCGATCGTTGGACAATGGCGACAAAATCAACTATGATAAAAAGCAGTTTTTTTGTAAATATTAATTGTTTTTATGAATCAAGAAAAAATTGAGTATTGGCTAATCGATAAACTAGCAAATTTGTTAGGGGTTGATAGCGAAGAAATTGATTTAGAAAAGTCTATTTTTACCTATGGTTTAGATTCCTCTGTCGCCTTGAGTCTGACAGGGGAGTTAGAAACTTTTGTTGAATTGGAGTTAGACCCAACGTTATTTTGGGAATATCCAAAAATTTCTGAATTGGCTGAATATCTAGTAGATGAACTTGCTAAAAAATAGAGGTAATTTTAATCATGAAAAAAGACAAGATTTTATTTAATCCCTTTGACCCAGAATTTCATGCTAATCCCTATCCTATCCTTGATCGTCTTCGTCAAGAAGACCCCATCCACAAAAGTATTTTTGGTACCTGGATTATTACTCGTTATGCCGATGCTGTTAGTATTTTGAATGACGAGCGATTTAATGTAGATAACCTTCCTGAACGTCTTCAGCGAAAAAGTTCCTATCTCAAAGAAGGAGATTTGCAAACACTTTCACAAACAATTAATCAATGGTTTTTGTTTTTAAATCCACCTGATCATACTCGACTTAAAAGAGTTGTGACTCCAGCCTTCTCGCCTGCTGCTATAGAAGTATTACGCCACAAAATACAAGCAATTGTTGATGATTTACTTGCTAAAGTTAAGCAAAAAGGGGAGATGGATATTATCAAGGATTTAGCTAGTCCTTTATCAGCTTTTGTTATTGCTGAAATATTTGGTTTTCCCAGAGAGGATTATGAAAAACTTATTCAC
>JBEIFD010000272.1:0-5769 GCA_040382535.1 Merismopediaceae cyanobacterium | reverse complement strand
GGATGAGTCATTGTTTTTTGCCAGAATTGAATTTTGATACCTGAAAGCCTTATAAACTCGTTTATGTACCCAACGACCATTGGGCTGGAATTTCGCTCTACTGCTTGCCAGGCTAGGCTTTCCAGTTTTAGGAGATGTCTATTTATTACTTACTATTTTAATCATGTCAATTCAATTAACCGTTTCTAGTATTGCCTGTGGTGGTTGTGCCGAAGCTATCACCAATGCGATTAAACATCAAATTCCCGATGCTCAAGTCAGCGTTGATGTTCCCACAAAAGTTGTCACCATTGAAACAACTGCTTCTGAAGCCGAAATTAAAAACGCGATCGCCGAAGCAGGCCATGAAGTCGCTTAATGACTGGAATTAATTTAAGTCTATTTTTCAAGCTTTTGCTAATAGTTCAAAATTTTTCCAACAAAGTAATAAAGCGCGGGGAACATGAAAACATCCCTTCCACTTTCCGCCTTTGAGATTTAATAAAACCTCTCCCTGACGATTAAGATAACCGAACCACTCTCCGTATTCAGGATCAGCAAACTTTGACCAACTGTAATCATGCAGACGTTGATACCATTCCCAACATTCGATCCTTCCTGTTAAACGATAACCCATCGCTAGGGCGACCAAAGATTCTAAATGTACCCACCAAAGCTTTTGATCCCATTCCAATTGTTGGGGAGGATGGCCCTCTGCATCCATGAAATAATAAAGACCGCCGTATTGTTCATCCCAAGCAAAATTGAGAATATTTAAAACCACATCGACAGCTTGATGAATCGTTTGTTGATCGTTGCTACGGTTAGCAATATCCATAATGAACCACATCGCCTCAATGCCGTGACCTGGATTAATCAATCGTCCATCAAAACAATCTAAATGGGAACCATCGGGCTGGACATTTTCAAACATTAACCCCCGTTCCGCATCCAAAAAATCCATCATCACTTCTTTAACGGTTTGGGCTAGAACCGTTTCTAGAGTTTCGGGAGACAGTAGCCAGCCCATTTCTAGAGTTAAATTCGCCAAAATCATGGGAACGGCTAAAGATTTGAGGGAACGAGTGCCTGGATAGGTTTTACTGTATTGACCTTTGGGGTTATCTTTGCGACGTAGAACATTGTTATAGGCTTGTAGGGCGATCGCCTTTGATTCCTCATCTCCTGACGCGAGGGCATATTGACTAAAGGCCATGGCGGCAAAACAATCGGAAAAAATATTGTAGGGTTGAGTCAGAGGATTACCCGCGCGATCAAGGGAAAAATACCAATTTCCGTCAGCATCTCTACCGTGTTTGGCTAAAAAATTGGCTCCGTGTGTGGCGATGTCTAACCAACTTTGACGTTTTTCTAATTGATTGTAAATGGTAGAAAATAACCAAACTTGACGATTTTGGAGCCAAATAAATTTATCTTTGTCGTACACTTTACCTTCTCGATCTAGACAGGTGAAATAGCCGCCTTGTTCTCGGTCTAGGGAATATTTTTCCCAAAAAGGGATTACATCTTGGAGAAGGGCATTTTGGTAAAAATCTGCTAACCATTGAAAGTCGTAAATCATTTTTATTAGATACTTAAGTTTGTGAAGGGATTGTATCATCAATATACTGCGATCACTTTAGCTGGTAAGCTGTTAATTATCTAAAATACATACAGGCAATGGGCTTAAGCCAATTGTTACAAGACTTTCAAGAAAATCATTATGCAATCTAAATTTGTGACAGCTTATTTGACAAAAAAGAGTGAATATCATAATATATTTCTATAGTATTGGCAATCTACATCAACAGATTTATTTGTCTAAAAACACTATAACTTTTTATGTTTCAGATAAAAGAAAGATACGCCTCCAAGACATTTATTTTAGGTACTGTTACTGTCATTAGCTTAACTATTTTCGGCGTTAAACCAGCCCATTCTACTAGTTTCAGCTTAAAATTCCTCAATGATTCAGGTCAACAGGTTGGTTCGGGAGGCTTCAGCTATGAAGATAATCAAATAATCTGTGTAGAAGCGACATCTGACCCGACTGCGTGTAATCCTCCTGGTGGCTCGCCTTCTAACAAGGAAATCTTTATTAGCAATACTTTAAATAGTTTCTCTGCTACCATATTAGGTGAAGATTTTAGGCAAAGTTTTATTGCTTGGTGGGCTGATCCATCTAGAAATCAACAAGCGGGTTACCAGCATCGTGCTTTTACAATACCTTATCCTACTATTTCTATTAGCTATGGCGAATGGTGGTTTGATAGTGGAATTCTTTTCTTTCCTTATCCTCTCATATCTATCAAAATTAATCCAACTTCTGATACCTTTTCGGGGACAGGGACTTGGTCTGCCTATGCCGGGGCTGGCCTCTTGGATTCGGGGACTTTTATCGCAACCAATACATCGATCGCGGTTCCTGAACCTTTAACCCTATTAGGAAGTATGACAGCGGTAGGATTCGGAGTAGCCTTTAAACGTAAGATTAGGACTTAATTCAGGCAATTTACGAAAAATAAACAACTCTTGATTTCATCTAAGAAGAAGCCATCACCGATCGCGGTTTCGCAAAAATCATCCTTCCCGCCGAAGTTTGCAGAGCAGAAGTCACAATCACTCTCACCTCCGAACCCAGAAATTCTCGGCCTTCTTCTACCACCACCATTGTTCCATCATCCAAATAACCAATCCCTTGAGCGGGTTCCTTGCCTTGCTTGAGAATTTTGAGATCCAGAGGATCGCCTGGCAGATAAACTGGGCGTAACGCTTGGGCCAGATCATTGACATTGAGAATAATCACCTTTTGCAGATTAGCGACTTTGCTGAGATTATAATCATTGGTCAGTAACATCCCGTTAATTTCCTGGGAAAGATGTACCAATTTGGCATCTACTGTACTAATATCTTCGTAATCTGCTGAATGGATGATAATACGCTCTGGGTAAAGCTCTTGCATACGGCCTAAAATATCTAATCCCCTTCTTCCTCGTACTCGTTTTTGATCATTACTGGTATCAGCTAACTGCTGTAATTCCGCCAAAACAAATTGGGGAATCAATATTTGTCCTTCCAGAAAACCCGTATCTAACAATTGCTCAATGCGACCGTCGATAATACAACTGGTATCCAGAACTTTTGGTGCGACGGGTTGGAGAGTTCCCTCGGCAACCAACATTGTTTCAATACTATTGGGATTAATTAATCTTAAAAAAGTCCGTCCGTGGGTATCCGCTAGACTAATTCCCAAAAAAGCAGAGGTAACACTCCCCAGGATTGCCATTGTCGGTTTGATAAAGGAAAATTCACCAGGAATCGGTAACAAAAAAATGGGGGCCAACATCAAATTGGCAATTAACAATCCAATCACTAGTCCGACAGCGCGGGTCAGAATTGTTTCGATCGCGGTCTGACGAATTTGTCTTTCTAGGCGGCGATAGGTCGTTTGAGCAACCAAACCCAGAGCCAAGCCGATAATGGAGGTAAATCCTGCGGCCAACCAGCGCAATGCTTCTATGTTAGAAATTTGCGCCCGAACCGTATCAGGGAGCAAGTCCACGCTATCAAAGCCGATTCCCGCGATCGCGAAGACGAATAAAAGAATAATAATGGTATCTAGCATACTGTCTATCCTAATCAATAATCGGGAAAGTCTGGCTTGAATTTTTGTGATCCTGTGATCTAACGGGACAAATTGAGCGATGCGCGTCTTTGGGGTTTGAAAGCATTAATCCAAACTATTATATCGGTTAGACAACGCCCATTGAATCCCTCTGGATTGAATTAAGCTAACTTTTGGGCTTTGATGAACCTTTTTTGAACTAGCGGATTCCTAAAAATTTATGACTTTGCAGACTCATTCGCCATTGGGGATGACCGAGAATATAGTCAAAAATCAGTTGTTGACTTTCGGGACGATTCCATTCTGGCTGTAAATATTTAGGGATATTTGACGATATCTGCCTTGATTGTTCCTCGGCCCATTCTAAATCTGCTTTTTGACTGATAATGACCTTTAATTCACTAGCTTGTTCGTAAATACTCAAATGAGGTAACTTGTAGGGCTTAGGAGAAAAGGTCACCCAATCAAATTTCCCGCTAAAGGGATGCGCCCCCGAAGTTTCTAAATGAACCTTAATCTCCTTCTCCCGTAATGCTGTCGTCAAGGGTAACAGATCATAAAGCAACGGTTCTCCTCCCGTAATAATCGCGATCGCGGGATTCACCGACTGAGCTTGTTCAACTAAACATTCAATCGACTGCTGGGGCGATCGTTTCGCGTTCCAGGTCTCCTTTTGGTCACACCAAGGACAATACACATCACAACCACCCAGACGAATAAAAAAAGCATTTGTCCCCGCCCAAGCTCCTTCTCCTTGGAGGGAATGAAAAGTTTCGACAATGGGATAGGTCAAGGTTTGTAGAGCAAGCATTGGAAAAAGCGAATGTTTGAAAGTTTAGCGGAAGTCAGCGCGATCTTTTCCATCCTAGAAGATGCGATCGCCAGATTGTAGTAACATTTATCAGGGTATTAGAAAAAAACGAATTCAACTAGGATCTCAACTGATGATTAAGAATGATATATGGATTACTTCAATGGCAGAAAAAGGAATGATTCAGCCTTTTAAATCCCAACTTATTCGTAAGGTTGAAAATCTCCCAGTAATTTCCTATGGATTAAGTAGTTTTGGATATGATATTCGCTTATCACCCAACGATTTTCGGATTTTTAGACATATTCCAGGAACGGTCGTTGATCCTAAAAACTTTAATCCTGATAATTTAGAATCTAGTAAAATTCATCAAGACGAAAATGGTAGTTTCTTTATTTTACCCGCCCATTCCTATGGTTTAGGCGTTGCCCTAGAAAAACTAGAAATTCCTGAAAACATCAGTGTACTCTGTATCGGAAAAAGCTCCTATGCCAGAATTGGATTAATTGCCAATCTAACACCTGCTGAAGCGGGATGGCGGGGACATTTAACCCTCGAATTCTCTAATTCATCTAGTGCCGATTGTCGAATTTACGCCAATGAAGGAGTCGTTCAGTTGCTCTTTTTAGAAGGGGAACCCTGTTCGGTGAGCTATCAGACCCGCCAAGGAAAATATCAAGATCAACCCGAAAAAGTTACTTTAGCAAGAGTTTAAGAAGAAGATCCCTAAAAGAAATTTTCGACTGCTATAGTGGTATTCGCATGAGTGATGGAAGCCTATCACCTTATACAGTAAGGCTTTCAAGGTTTTTATTTTCCCTCATACGACTGAATGCCGCTATCTCAAACCCTATTTAATCCCTATTCTTCATGTAGTTAATCCTGCCAGAAAGGCGATCGCGCCCGTCGAGCCAAGGATAGTCATGAGGTTCTGGTAGATTGATCACCGTGATATCTTCTACCTGGATTGCGCTTTCTACCGAATCCAAGAAGACCAAACAAAAGATATTAATAAAACTTATAGCTAAAACAAGAAAGACTGATTATTAACATACTTTACAATTTGTTACAAAGCTTGTTAATGTAGAGACATCATAAATCAATCACGCAATCATAAACCCATGACCACGACCCTCCAGCAACGCGAAAGCGCATCAGCTTGGGAACAGTTCTGCCAGTGGATCACCAGCACCAACAACCGTATCTACGTCGGTTGGTTCGGAACCCTGATGATCCCCACCCTCTTAACTGCAACCACCTGCTTCATCATCGCCTTCATTGCAGCTCCCCCCGTTGACATCGACGGAATCCGTGAACCCGTAGCAGGTTCCTTGCTCTACGGAAACAACATCAT
>JBEIFD010000271.1:0-5780 GCA_040382535.1 Merismopediaceae cyanobacterium | reverse complement strand
TCCAACTAATTTCAACACCAAGTTTTTGACGCTGACTGGAGTTTTATCCCAATCATTTTCGTCAATTTCGCCTGTCTCTAGTAGGTGTTTTTCTTCCATGACTTTTAGATTATCAGATTTTGTCCCTCTGAACGATTACGTCTGATGCTTTGTAACAAGGGGCTTAAGCCCCTTGCCTGTATGTGTTTTAGATAATGAAGAGCTTTTAGCATTGAGTTGATCAAAGGCTAAAATAGAGAACAACCACTAATACTTCAGCTATTTAATTTGTCAAATTCTCCCCAACTTCCCCCCACAACGGCCATTACCCTAGATTCTGGATTAAATGCCACCAGCGAAAAATGGTTTGAATACGTTGTTCGAGTGCAACCTCACCATACAGACTACGGCGGCGTGGTTTGGCATGGAACCTATTTAACTTGGATGGAAACGGCACGGGTCGAATGTCTGCGCTCTATCGGGATAGATTTTGCTGAATTGGTCAAATTGGGGTGTGATTTACCCGTCGTGGATTTGTCTATTCGTTATCATCGAGCGATTCGACTGGGACAAACGGCGATCGTGAAAACCCGAATGAATGAGATTACGGGCGTGAGACTGGATTGGGATTATCGCCTGGAATGTTTGGAAACCAAGGAATTGTGTTTGACCAGTAAAATATCCCTAGTGGCGATTGATCCCGAAAAAGGTAAGATTATGCGCCAACTGCCGCCTGCGGTGAAGGATATTTTAGTAAAATTGGTTCAATTATGAATTCATCGCTCCCTTTGTCAGTTTCATCTGCTTCAAAATCTTGGACAGGAAAATTAGATCTAAACTATTCCCATCAAACAGGCACAACGAAATTAAGTCAGGCGATCGCCCAGGCTCCTTTAAAAATTCAGCGTGCTTTTTATCCCGAAGGCCCAGAACTTTGTCATAGTGTGATTCTCCATACGGCGGGGGGAATAGTCGGCGGCGATCGCTTGGTGCAAATGATTGAATTAGAAGCCCATAGTCAGGTTTTATTAACAACGGCGGCGGCAACTAAAGTCTATCGCAGTGAAGGAGAACGGTCTCAACAAATTATCACTTTAAGGTTAGGAGAAAATTCTTATCTCGAATGGTTTCCCCAGGAAACAGTGATTTTTAATGAAGCAATTTATCAGCAAGATTTGCGGGTAGAACTAGGAAAGAATGCAGTTTTTTGTGGTTGGGAAATCACCCGTTTAGGCAGAACCGCTAGGGGAGAACAATTTTTAGCAGGCGATTGGCGATCGCGGATCGAAATTTGGCAAGCAGGTCGTCCCCTGTGGATTGACCGTCAAGGGTTGCAGGGAGGTCTGGAAATGATTAATAGCCCGAATGGATTAAACCAAAAAGCGATCGTGGCGACATTTATTTGGTTGGGGCAAAAAGTTGAAACAGAAATCTTGACTGAAGCAAGAGAATTAGGAGAATTGATAGTAAAAGAAGGCGAAATGGGGATTACCCAAACCCAGGGTGACGGATTGCTTTGTCGTTATCGGGGAAATTCTACCACCGAGGTTAAACAATATTTTGAAGCAATTTGGGGTTTATTACGCCAGACCTATCGCGATCGCCCTGTTATGCGTCCCAGGGTCTGGATTCCCTAAATGAGGTTGTCCTGACTTCGGGTTGTGGGCATCAGGGTCGGAATATCATCGTCATCCATCATGCTGGGATCGATAAGAGTGATGTCAAAGGGATCATTTCCAGGAGAACTGACAAATTCGTTTCTTTGGCGGTACTGATAGGTAATAGAAACTTGAGGGCCAAAAATAATTTCATCCCCAGAACGCAAATCATAATGAGAGATTTTTTTACTATTAAATAAGAGTCCGTTGGCACTCACTTTGTCGGCTCCATTGCCATCAATAATCTCATAATAAAAGGAATTATCTTCTCTTTGATGACGGATTAGGGTCGCATGATGACGAGAAACAAATTGGGATTTCATGATAATATCGCAATTCACTGATCGCCCCAGAATATATTTTTCTTCAGTTAATAAAAATTCTTTTCGGCCTCGATTATCCTGAACGATGAGGCAATGTTCTTCCTTCGTATTCGCTGTTTGCTGGGTCATGGGAGCTTTCTTAAACCGTTCGACGATTATTGGATTTTGGTTGAAAATTTAATGGGAAATTGACGGCGTAATCCTAACGAGTTCGTGACAACAATAATGGAACTCACTGCCATAAAAGCTCCCGCGATCGCAGGACTTAACATCAATCCCCAGTGGGGCAACAATAAGCCTGCGGCAACGGGAATGGCGATCACATTATATCCCAACGCCCAGAAGAGATTTTCTTGAATTTTTTTAACCGTAGCATTGCTTAATTCAATCGCGGCGAGAATATCCGATAGTTGCGATCGCATTAAAACCATATCGGCGGTGGATCGGGCAACATCGGTGGCTCCCCGTAGAGAAATTCCCACATCCGCTTGGGCCAAAGCAGGCGCGTCATTAATCCCATCTCCGACCATTGCAACGGATCTTTTAAGATTTTCAGATGTTTTTTGCAGAGATTGAATAATAGCGACTTTTTGATCGGGTTTGACCTGGGAAAAAACCTCGGTAATACCCACTTGAGCCGCGATCGCGTTTGCCACTAACGGTTGATCCCCCGTGAGTAAAATGACTTCTAATCCTAAATCCTGAAGTTTTTTAACGGTAACTTGAGCATCAGGATGAACTTGATCCTGTAGGGCAATAATTCCGACTAAAGTTTGATTAATTGCTACATAAACGAGAGTTTTTCCTGCCTGGGATAATGCCTCAATTTGACCGCGATATTTTTCAGGCACAGGAATCTGGTATTGAGTTAACCAACTTTCATTTCCCAGTAAAACTTTTTGTGCTGCAATCTGAGCAATCACGCCTAAACCTGGTTGAGTATAAAAATTTTGGGCTTCTAAGAGTTCTAAGCCTCGATCCTGGGCTGTTTTGAGAATTGCGACTGCTAGGGGATGATTGGTTCCATTTTCTACCGTTGCCGCCAATTGTAACAGCCTTTCTTCCGTCATATCGCCGATTACGAAATAATCTGTCACAGTTGGACGACCGACGGTGAGGGTTCCTGTTTTATCAAAAACAATCGTCTGGAGTTGTTTAGTTTTTTCTAAAATATCGCCGCCTTTAATCAATAAACCCCGTTCTGCTCCAATTCCTGTTCCCACTAAAATGGCAGTGGGTGTGGCTAAACCCAAGGCACAGGGACAGGCAATCACTAAAACCGCGATCGCGAGCTTCAGACTTAATAAAGTAGGAGTCGTCGTCATGGGTTCGGCCATTTCTGCCATAGTGTGACCCATCGAAGCGGACAAAACCGACGGAAATAGGTTCGTTCCCCAGAATTCCCAAAACAGAAAAGTTGCTAAAGCGATCGCCATGACTCCATAGGCAAAATAACCCGCCACTGTGTCCGCTAATTGTTGAATGGGGACTTTGCGCGTTTGGGCTTCTTCGACAGAGCTAATAATTTGAGCGAGAGTCGTGTCTTCCCCAATTCTTGTCGCTTCTATGACCAATACTCCCGATTGATTGATCGTTCCTGCGATCGCGTTATCTCCCTTTTCTTTGAGGACTGGAATAGATTCTCCTGTTAAGAGGGACTCATCAATGGTGCTATTTCCCGCCGTAATCTTGGCATCAACGGGAATCTTTTCCCCTGGCAAAATTCTCAGCCATTCGCCGACTCGCACCTGTTCGACAGGAATTTCAATGCCTGATTGATCTAATTGGTCGGGATTTCCTAATAAACAGGCACTAGCGGGTTGGAGGGCGACCAGAGTTTCTAGGGCGGCAGAGGCTCGATGGCGGGCTTTGGCTTCTAGGGTACGACCGAGGAGGATAAATCCCAACAGCATCACGGGTTCATCAAAAAAGCATTCCCAACCCAAAGCAGGAAACAGTAAAGCCGCAAAACTGGCTAAATAGGCACTACAGGTTCCCAAACCCACGAGGGTATTCATACTGGGCATTCCGTGCCATAAACTGCGCCATCCATCCACAATTAGGCTTCTTCCAGGGATTAGTAAAGCTAAAGTCGCCAAGCCCCAATGAAACCAAAGATCACTGAGAATGGGCAGGGGTTTACCGCTAATGTGTCCCCAATGGCCAATTCCTGAAAAAATCAATAATAGAGCCGCTACGCCCAAGCCCCAGAGTTGTTCTTTTTGCGCCTGTTGCCGACGTTGATTGGTGCTAATTCTCTTCTTGTGTGACTCGGAACTGGTGCGTAATTGGCTAGGAAAACCGCGATCGCTTAATTTTTGGGCGAGGATTTCAGGGGCAATTTCTCCTTCTTGGTATTTAACAACGGCAACCTCGGTGACAAGATTCACACAAGCGGAAACCACTCCCGAATTTTGGGTTAATTGACGCTCAACCGCACTGACACAGCCCGCACATTTCATTCCCTGAACGTCTAAGGTTGCAATGGCTAGGGGAAAATCTTGATCGGCGATCGCGTTTTTGGGTTCAGTTGCGACGGTTGGTGGGGAAAGTTGCACCATAGGAGAAGAAATATTCGGTAAGAATTTTTAGGTAGTGTGTGTAATCGCAGAAAAAGCCTTAAGCAAAATAATTAATATCGGCCTGAAGTTCGGGATCAACGGGCTTGCCATCCTTGCGACGGAGTTCGATTTCTACTACCGTTTTGAGATTCGAGCCTTTTGGAGCAGGTTTTTGATGGAAATTAATAATATAGTCATTGGGATCAACGCCGCGCTCTCGGAGCCAATCCTCTACTTTAAAGTTAACGAACAAAGATTGTCCCTGCTCAAACATTCGACTGATCTGCATACGCAGGTTATAGGGATCTAGACGAGCCATAGGTCACTAAGAAATGGTGTGGAAAACTGTGTCCATTATAAACGGTGTCTATCGTTAAATCCTTGGTAATAATTGGAATGGTGAAGGGCGATCGCTAGATTTATCGCTGTACCGCCATCACAATCTTCTCAATTTTTTGCTGGAAGGCGATCGCCTAATTTATCAAAATCACTAAATTCAAAACTGAGGTGAAAATTGCTATCGCTATCGACTCAAAGAATAATCAAAAATTTATTGAATTACTCTCTATAAATAGTTAAATGCTGTCTATTTCTACTATTTTTAATATACAAAATTACTAGGATTTGTAAAAATCTCTCCTTGTTTTTCCTTGAATGAATCTTTTAAGTGATCAAATGAAGTGATTTCATCTCGTAATTTGAAAAGTCTTCTCTGAGCCTGCCTTAAAACTAACATATACTCTGTCGGATATATTTGTATATTACTTTCTACAATGCTGCCAGAAGAAATTTCTTTATCAATTGTTGAGCCTAAAACATAGCAATTGATTTTTGTTGTTGATGGAACTTTTTTTCTTATTTCTCTTGCATATTTTCTAGCTTGATCTATTTCTTCGTTGGAGATCGGTATTCCAGCTCTTTTTAGTTCTAAAATAACAACTGATTGGTAGCCTATAATTCTACTAACATCTCCATCCGAAATATCATCGCGAGCGTAAACAGATAAAGAAGAATTATAGGGGATAATAACAAAGTCAGGACGATTTTTTAACCGAGAAACTTCCTCTTCTTTAAAAAGTTTTTTGATCACGGTTGACATCTCTCTATTAGAAGTAAAATCTAAAGATTCATAATCATGACCAAAGATCCAAAGTCCACGATCAAATAATGGTTGTAATTGATGAAGTTCATCAGCAGATGTAGTATCGAGAAGGTTCTCCATCTGAATTAGTAGTTTTAGTCTCCACTCGATTTCTTGC
>JBEIFD010000270.1:0-5792 GCA_040382535.1 Merismopediaceae cyanobacterium | reverse complement strand
CCTCGATCCAACGGCTGATACCACCCTAGAAATCGACGAAACCATTAGATTACAACTAACAACAGGGACAGTTTATAGCATTGCCACAACCAACCCCCAAATCGCCACCATTATTAACGATGATGGAACCCGTCGCCAAAAAGGAACCAGTGGCCAAGATGTCATTTTGGGAACCAACCTCCGCGATATTTTATCAGGCGGTCTGGGTAACGATATTCTCACGGGCGGTTCAGGTGGGGATTCCTTTAGCTTTAATGCACTCAATGAAGGAATTGATACCATTACTGACTTTTCAGTAGGAAACGATGACCTTTTTGTTAAAGGTTCTAGTTTTGGTGGAGGTTTGGTTTCAGGAGATATTATTACCGCCGCTCAGTTTGTTATCGGTACAGCCGCAACGAATACCAGTCAACGTTTTATCTACAACTCTACCAATGGAGCCTTATCCTTTGATGTGGATGGTACTGGCGCGACTGTGGCTTCTCAATTTGCAATCCTCAGTCCGAATTTAGCACTGACCTATGAGGATATTTTTGTGATTTAAAAATAGTTGAAAAGCGATCGCATTCCTATTTTTCTGAAAAGTGCGATCGCAATTTGCTCCTAACTATTTGAATTAAAAGAGAGTATCTCTTAAACCTCAATATCGATTAATATATTGCCGTCTTCTAGACGAGTCGGAAACACCTTAAGGTTTTTTTCTGAAGAAACTAGGCCCATTGCTTTATTAACAACGGGAGGCCAGGTAATCCATTCTTCAACGGCTCCTGAACAAAGATTAAAGGAACTACGGTGGAAGGGGCAGGTTATCGCGCCATTAGCGGTAATTTTCCCCCTGGCTAAGGGTAGTTTTAGATGGGGACAGGTATTTTCTAGGGCATAAATTGTTCCCTCGTGGTTGAGGATTAAAACCTTTTGGTTTCCCACTTTGATGACTTCTCTTTTACCGACGGGGAGCGCGTCTTGGGCTAGTACGGATGTCCAAACCATTTTAAATTATCCTGAAATTAATTTTTTAGATTGATTTGATCTAGTTTAAATCAAGAATTGTCACTTCCTTTTAAGTGTTTTGTTTTCGTCCTGATTTTAGAACTAATAACTATAGGGATCGGCGGGAGTTGGAATTGTTCTCACGGATTGGGCATTTAACACCAGTTGTCGTTTTTGACTCTCGGATTTTTGTGACGTTTGAGGGTTTGCCTTTAGGGTTTCAGTTTCCATGATGCCCTGAACTTCTAGCCAAGTATCCTGGGGATATTGACGGCGATCGCCCTCTAACCTGACGGGAATAGCAACGGGATAAACATCAACAGCACAACAGGTCAGGATAAAACGGGTCAATAAAATGTAATTATCAGGTAAATCGGGGGGATGTACGACAAAACCTGTGATCTTAGCTTTTTGTCCTGCGTAGGCATCGGGTTCGGGATAGGCATTTAAAGTTCTCACCCAATCTACCAGCGATCGCTCTTCGGGTTTAGCATTTGCCTGAAAACTCTCTGCCTGAAGTTGGGTCGCAGGTAGGGTATTACTGATACCCCGTTGGAGGGCAACCTGACTCTTAAAGACTGTCGGCGCAATAAAAAAGCCTAAAACCGCAGAAACCAAGAGGAGAGTACTGGCCCAGCCCCTGGGGAAAAGGGTGATATGAGCAACGGTATCTCTAATTTCAGATTGTTGACGACGACCTAATTGACGACCCCACTGCCAGGCTCGGATCATTCCTAAAATGACGAGAACGACTCCTGTAAAGGTTACTAGACCAAAATAATTGGGATGAATTAGTAATCTTAATTCCCCTGTGAAAGAGTATTTTAGTAATAAAAAACCCCAAGCAAGAATAGCTAAAATATCTAAACTCGGAAAAAAGAAGCGTGTACTAAATCTTTTGATTTTTAAGGCTGGATTCATAGTTAATAAATAATTTTAAATAATCATTAATAAAACAATAAAGCTTAAAAAAAGTAGCTATGGGAAAGGGTTAACAGAAAAGTTAATTGAGCCGCTAAGATTAATAGATATAACACAAATCTGGGTTTAAAGATTGAGAGCATCAAGCCAATACTCTTAATATCAATCATGGGGCCAAATACCAGAAAGGCCAGGAGAGAACTACTGGTAAAAGCGGAAGCAAAGGACAGAGCGAAAAATGAATCCACCGTCGAGCAAACAGAAACCACTGCCGCCAATATCATCATCGCCACAATTGAACTGATACTGCTCTGACCCAATCCTAAAATAATTTCACGGGGAACAAAGGTCTGGATTGATGCCGCGATCGCGCTCCCGATAATTAGCATTCCGCCCAATTCCCGCAATTCCTGAATGACATTTTCTAAGAATAACTGCGATCGCTTAGGAATCGAGGGAGAGGGCAAAACGGCTTCAGTCATTAGGCTCATATCATCTACCGTCATCAGTTGACCTGGTTTATCGAGCCAAAAGGTTCCTGATTGCAAGAGGGGAGAAATCTCTGTTTGAGACGATGTAGGATTCTTTTTAGACCGTTCGGCCATGACCCGATTTAATTGTTTGACTAAAACAGGTTGTAATAAAGGACGGGAATCCTTCTGAAAACTAAAGACGCAACTAATGGTAATGGCGATCGCAAGGGAGAAAATCACCCGAAAAACCACAATTTCAGGCTGGTCTCGAAAAGCAACCCAGGTTGACCAAATAACAATCGGATTAATCGTCGGAGCCGCCAACAAAAAACCAATGGCCACAGAGGTAGGCAATCCTTTCATCAAAAATCGTCGTGCTACGGGAACATTGCCGCACTCACAGACAGGAAACAAAAATCCTAAAATACTCCCCATCAATGCCCCTAAAATTGGATTTCTAGGAAGAATGGCGATCAACTTCTGCTCATCACTGAAAATAAGAATGGCACTAGAAAGGAATACGCCAATGGTCAAGAAGGGGAGAGCTTCTACCAACAAACTTAAGAAAATGGTAAAAGCTTGGTGAATTTGATTCATTATCAAAAATTAGGTGAGGAGTTTTAGGTAATAAGCCTGATTAGGATTTATCACTTATTGTATCACTAGCTTAATATCAATCTGTTGAACCTTCCAAAGGGGACGAGGTAGATCATATTACACGTTTGTCCCAAAGTGGGGATCAGGGTAAATGCAATCAAAAAAACCCTGTTCTCAAGGCGTAAGATAGCGACAAGCCCAACAAAAACGCATAAGCAAGATCCGCTTTTTGCATCAACTCTGATAATCCGTAGCCTAGATCACATTTTGCGAGATATAACCTTCCGACCATGATAGGTATCTTGTCATTACCGATTCTTGAGTAAGCTCAGACCCTATGCCAGATTCAACTAAAACCCTTTGTCCCTATTGCGGTGTGGGGTGTGGACTCGATGTTTCCCCAACGGTCAAGCAGTCATGGAAGGTAACAGGCGATCGCGTTCATCCGTCTAGTTTGGGAATGGTCTGTGTCAAGGGCGCAACGGTGGCTGAATCCTTGGAAAAGGATCGTTTGCGTTATCCCCAATTTCGAGAAAATTTATCCGATCCTTTCAAACAAATCAGTTGGGAAGAGGCTTTGACAAAAATTGTGGAACGAATTCAGACGGTCATAGCCACCCAGGGCGTTGATGGAATTTGTATGTATGGATCGGGACAACTGCAAACGGAGGATTATTATATTGCTCAAAAATTACTCAAAGGCTGTTTAGGAACCAATAATTTTGATACGAATTCTCGCTTGTGTATGTCTTCGGCAGTGTCAGCCTACGTTCAGAATTTTGGCTCCGATGGCCCGCCCTGTTGTTATGAAGATTTGGATTTGACGGACTGTGCTTTTTTGATTGGGACGAATACGGCAGAATGTCATCCTATTATTTTTAACCGTTTACAAAAACATCTCAAACGTGACCCTAATAGCAAATTAATTGTGGTTGATCCCCGTCGGACGAAAACCGCAGAAGTTGCCGATTTACATTTAGCGATCGCCCCAGGAACGGATATTGATCTCCTCAATGGTTTAGCCCATTTATTATTGCGTTGGGGCAAATTAGACCAGGATTTTATTGAAAAACATACCCAAAATTTTGCCGAATACAAAGACGTTATTGCCTATTATTCCCCCGAAGTTGTTACCGCTAAATGTGGCATTTCCCTAGAAGATTTAGAAACCGCCGCGAGCTATTGGGCAGACTCGAACCGCACCCTTTCGCTCTGGTCGATGGGTTTAAATCAATCTTCTGAAGGAACCGCTAAAATTTGTTCCCTGATTAATTTGCATCTGATGACGGGACAAATCGGCAAACCAGGCATGGGGCCTTTTTCCCTCACAGGTCAACCCAATGCGATGGGCGGACGGGAAGCAGGGGGACTGTCTAATTTGTTGCCAGGTTATCGACAAATTGTTAATCCCCAACATCGGGCTGAAATAGAACAGGCTTGGGGTGTGCCATCAGGTCGCATTAATCCAGTCCCAGGGAGAGATGCCTGGCGCATGATTACGGGATTAGAAGAAGAAAAAGTGGGTTTATTTTGGATTGCGGCAACCAATCCCGCCGTGAGTCTGCCTGATTTGGAACGGGTGAAAAAAGCTTTGGCAAAATCGCCTTTTACGGTTTATCAAGATGCCTATTATCCAACCGAAACCAGTGCTTTTGCCCATTTATTGTTGCCTGCGGCCCAATGGAGTGAGAAAACGGGAACCATGACCAATTCCGAAAGACGGGTAACGCTTTGTTTCCAATTCCGAGAGCCTCCAGGAGAAGCGATCGCCGATTGGGAAATTTTTGCAGAGGTCGGTCGCCGTTTGGGTTTTAGTGACCAGTTTCCCTTTAAAAATTCCGCCGAAGTGTATCAAGAATTTGTCCAGTTAACCCGCGATCGCCTTTGTGAGATGACAGGGATTAGCCATGAACGTTTATTAAAGCAAGGCCCTCTGCAATGGCCCTATCCCGAAAATTCAACTAATTTAGAGAATAATTCCGCCAAAAGACTCTATACCGATCTTAAATTTCCCACTCCCGATGGCCGTGCTAGATTTGTTCCTTTTCACACAAAAGGACTGGCAGAACCACCCGATCGCGATTATCCCTTTGTCCTCACCACAGGCAGACTTTACGGCCATTGGCACACCCAAACCCGCACGGGACGTATTGAAAAAATTGTCAAAATGCACCCCCAACCCTTTATCGAAATTCACCCTAAAGATGCGGATTTTCTCCAAATTGTTGATGGAGATAACTTAGAAGTGCGATCACGACGAGGAAGAGCTTCTTTTCCTGTCAAAATCACTACCGCCATTAAACCTGGAACCGTTTTTGTTCCCATGCACTGGGGAAGTCTCTGGGCCGATGATACCGAAGCCAACGCTCTCACCCACGCGATCGCCTGTCCTATTTCTCTGGAACCCGAATTAAAAGCCTGTGCGGTTCGGTTAAAGCGCATCATCTGCGATCGCTCCTAACTCTAATCGGTTATATTTTGTATGCATTAACCAGCCGCGAAAGCTGAACCTTCTAGCGTAAAGCCTGGGAAATTCGTTAGCACGGAGCTGGTTTCAGAAGGGCCAGTAAATAAATAAGTTCCTGGCGCATTCTTATTTTGGAAGCGAGTAAAATCAGTAGTACCTCCCCCAACTCCTGCGGAGTAAGCATAAAAAGCTAATCCTTCCTCTTTAAAGTTTTTGTAATTTTGACGAATAGAGATTGCTTCTTTCTCGTCTGCAAACAGATAAGTTACTTCTTGGCCTTTTGTTGTATTTTGGAAGCGATAGAAGGGTTGCATTAGGGGATCATCTTTATTGACAGCGACTTG
>JBEIFD010000269.1:0-5820 GCA_040382535.1 Merismopediaceae cyanobacterium | reverse complement strand
TCTCCTTTCTGAATCGCGGCAGTTCCAAAGGCTAATAATAATAAAAGGCTAATATAAGACAATCCTTCAATAATAGGAAAAGTCAAATTTCGAGTTCTGGCAAGTTTTAAATTCGCATTGAGTAAGGCTCGATTTTTTTCTCTAAAAGCATTGCGTTCATTCTCTTCTTGAGCATAGATTTTAATTAAACTAATGCCACTCATATCTTCTTGAATCAGTTCACTCAAATCCGACAATTTTTCTTGAACTTCCATCTGTTGATCCCGCAATTGCCCACTAAATAATTGGACACTCAGCAACATCACGGGATAGACTGCGATCGCCATTAAACTGAGGGGAATATGAATGGCCAGCATCGCAGGCAAGGTCAAGGAATAGGCAAAAAATGTATTAATTAAACTTAAGACTGCAAATCCCACTAAACGGCGAATATTATCCACATCGCTAGTGGCTCGATTGATCAAATCTCCCGATGTATTAATGGAAAAATAAGCAGGTTCTAGGGTTAATAGATGTTGAAAAATACCCTGCTTGAGGCTATATTCTACCTGACGACCCACGCCAAAAATCGCAATCCGTGAAAGCATCCTCAATCCCCACATAACCGAGGCTAGAACAAAAATTAAAATGACATAATAGATAACTTGATCAAAGGTAAAAGACGCTTTAAGGTCATCAATACTATCCCGAATTAACAGGGGAATATAAACTCCTACTGCATTAACCACAAATAAAGTTAATACGCCCCAACCGACCATTTTCCAATGGGGAACAAGATAATTATAGAGGTTCCGAAGTCGCGAGTTTGCCATTAGGTCAATTTTATAAAGATTTTTATAATTTTTTTGAGTTTAAATCATCATGAAACAGTCTAAGCTGTTCATCATTCAAAACGCATACGGGCAAGGGGCTTAAGCCCCTTGTTATAGGAATCCCAATCAAAACACTATGCAATCTAAATATGTAACAGCTTAGGTTAGAGAGATACAAAATACTGCAAGGCCATAATATATTATGTCCTTTCTCTGTCAGCAAAGTGCCGATTCGATATTTAAGGGGAAAAACGGAGAGGAGAGGATTTGAACCTCCGGACTATTGCTAGTCTTCCGATTTCAAGTCGGATGCGATCGACCACTCTGCCACCTCTCCAGAGTTTAATCATTTTAAAGTTTAGCATATTAGGAATACAAGCACTCTTGATTGGCAATCTGAAAGTTTTGATCGACCCAAATCAGGGAAATATCCCGAATATTACCGTTTTCTAGGGTGACAATAGAAAAATTTCTTTGCCGATCGCCGTTGTGGTTAATAATGCGAGGAACTGCCGCCGAGTTGAGATAAACTGTCCCCTTTTCATCCTGCGTTACTCTCGTCCGTAATTGAGCCTTGGTATGGCGCAAGCTGTGGTGCATATGTCCAAAGGTGACTAGGGGAATGTGTTTGCCCAAATTCTGGCTCCAGGCGATCGCTTCGGCAAAATCAGGATCACCGTGATCACCGCCCAAGGGTTTCCAATCCCTGCCACAAATAGCTTCTGCCTGATCTCCTAATCCGAAGGGGCCGTTGTGTCCCAAAAAAATTACCGTTTCATAGGCTGTTGCTTTAACCGCCTTGGTAATAATTTCCGTCGATTCCCTAAAATTCCTTACGCCGTAGCGATCGCGGAGAAAGGTGTGATTTTTCCACTCTGCCCCGCCCCAACTAAAGGGACGACTGCCGACCACCGACAATTGAAACTGCGGAAAATCCAGTTTGCCGTAGCCCACATGGGTTTCTCCCAGAAGTTTGAGTTGTTCCGTCACGCGGTCTTCTTGGCGATGATCGTAGGGAGAGAGTTTCCGTCCCCAATCTGATGCGGTGTAATAAGCGTCGTGGTTGCCGAGAATGACCGCTTTCGGGATGGCTAAATCCGCAATTAAAGCCGCGATCGCCACAGACTCATTGCCCAAATCCCCCACAAATAACACTAAATCCACACCCAAGGCTTGTAAGATCAGGTTATCGGTGAGTTCCCATTGATCATGAATATCTCCTATCACCGCAATCTGGATCGCCGTCGTTGGAGGTGGGTTCAGCAAGGACGGAACGGAATTAATCATAATAAATTTTGAACAAGAGCAATCTTCTGATAGGATAGTAAGTCTAAGCGGACGTGGCGGAATTGGTAGACGCGCTAGATTTAGGTTCTAGTATCCTTGATGTGAGAGTTCGAGTCTCTCCGTCCGCATCCTTATAAGATCAACGTTAACAGAATTGATCCCCAGAAATCATCCAGCAGTGGCTATTTAAACAAAAGGCGATCGCGTAATTCCCCAGAAATCGAAATATTTGCAAGAATAGGAAATAAAATAGTTCCCGTTGATCGTCTTTAGCCAACAAGTCTGATTCCTTTTTTTTTGACCTTTTTTCTGATGCAATCTAGTTTTCCCATCGTTTTTAAGAATGGACAAACCGCGCAAGTCCTCACTGTAGAGGCTGATCGTAAAAATATTGAGAAGTTGATAGAAAGTTCAGAGAAGGTGATCTAGGCAAAAACGACGGGTTGGGTACAGGAGATGAAGGATGCGATGGCGGATCTTTATAAGATGGATGAGGATCGTTTGGCTCAAGAGGCTGAGGAAGCTAAGAAAGCTAAAGAGGCTGAGGATGCTAAGAAAGCTGAGGAGGCTGAGAAAAGTGACGATGAAAAGGCTGATGGGGAGACAAAATCGGTAAATCTGGAGGAAGAGCCTGAGCAGGAGGGTTCTAAGCCAAATTTGTCATCAATTGATAATTAAATAGGGCCGTTGATCCAAAAATCCTTTACAATCTCAATCAACTGTTATTTTACACAACCGCAAATATCTATGTCCAACTTTTTTATTTCCTATTCGCACAGAGATCAAGAGTTTGTTAAGACTTTTCACTCGCTTCTGAAAGAGGAGGATAAACAGATACAGTGCTGGGTAGATTGGGAAGGACTTAAGCAGGGCGATAATTGGTTCGATGAAGCGGCATTTCATATTGAGAGGACTGACGCTTTTGTTTTTGTAATAAGTCCTAATTCCATTCAATCTCTTCCCTGTAACAAAGAAATTGAGTATGCGATTTCTCTGGGAAAGAAAATTTTGCCAATTGTTCATATTGATGACAATTTACTTTTCGATGAAAACAATCCTAATCATGAATTTATCAAGGAAATTATTTGGGTATTTTTCAGGGAGAATGATGATATTAAAACCTCTATTCGAGATTTAATTAATGCTCAAAAACGAGATAGTGAATACGTTCGTCAGCATACACATTACGCAGTGCAAGCATCATTTTGGAAAAAGCAAAAACGTCATGATGATTATTTGCTACGAGGAGACAATTTACAAAAAGCAGAATTATGGTTAGAAAAATCCAAAAAATTCACTGAAGATATTTTAGAAAATGAAAAAAATACAGAAAATAAAAATCGAAAACTCAGCATACCAGAACCGACAAAGTTACATCGTGACTATATTAACAAGAGCCACGAGGTAGAAAATGCCAATAATCAAGCAATTTCATTGCTCAAGAAAGCAAAAAAAGAGGCAGAAAAGCAAATTGCAGAAGCACAAAATAATTTAGAAAATATCAATATTCAGGTGGGAGCAACGGAAGCAAAGGCTCTTTGGCTAGAAAATCCTCACACCTTAGATAGTTTATTGGCTGCGCTAAAAGTAGGGTATCAATTGCAAAACCACCTCAAGCAAAATGCAAAGGTTCCGAGCGAAGTTCAATGGCAAACTAAAATCGCACTCCAACAAGCCCAACAAACCATTATGGAAAAGAATCGTCTCAACGGGCATCAAGATGTGATCTGGAGTGTAAGTTATTCCCCCGATGGCAAAACCTTGGCTTCCGCGAGTTCAGACAATACAGTGAAATTGTGGGAGGTAGGCACGGGAAAAGAACTTAAAACTCTTACAGGGCATCAAGATGTGATCTGGAGCGTGAGTTATTCCCCCGATGGCAAAACCTTGGCGACCGCGAGTTGGGACAAAACAGTGAAAATATGGAGTGCGCTTACGGGAAAAGAACTCAACACCCTCAATGGTCATCAATCTGCGGTCGCTAGTGTGAGTTATTCCCCTGGTAGTAAAATCTTAGCTTCTGCAAGTCAGGACGGAATGGTGAAATTGTGGGAGGTATGCACGGGAAAAGAACTCAACATCCTCAAGGGGCATCAAGATGGGGTCTATAGTGTGAGTTATTCCCCCGATTGCAACACCTTGGCGACCGCGAGTTGGGACAATACGGTGAAATTATGGGATGTGCTTACTGGAAAAGAATTCAACACACTCAAGGGGCATCAATATTGGGTCAATAGTGTGAGTTTTTCCCCCGATGGCAAAACCTTGGCTTCCGCGAGTTCAGACAACACAGTGAAATTGTGGGAGGTAGGCACGGGAAAAGAACTCAACACACTCAAGGGGCATAAAGAGTTGGTCTGGAGTGTGAGTTATTCTCCCGATGGCAAAACCTTGGCTTCTGCGGGTCAGGACAGAATGGTGAAATTGTGGGACGTAGTTACGAGAAAAGAACTCAAAACCCTCAACGAGAATCAAAGTGTGGTCAGGAGTGTGAGTTATGCCCCCGATGGCAAAACCTTAGCCACAGCAAGTGAGGATAATACGGTGAAGTTGTGGGATGTGGACACGGAAAGAGAAATTAAAACTCTCAATGGTCATACAGATGAGGTCTGGAGTGTGAGTCAGGACACAACAGTGAAATTATGGGAAGTAGGTACGGGAAAAGAACTCAAAACCCTCAACGGGCATAAAAAGGGTGTCAATAGTGTGAGTTATTCCCCCGATGGCGAAACCTTGGCTTCTGCAAGTCAGGACACAACAGTAAAATTATGGGAGGTAGGTACGGGAAAAGAACTTAAAACCCTTATAGGGCAAAGAAATTCGGTCATGAGTGTGAGTTTTTCTCCCGATGGCAAAACCTTGGCTTCCGCGAGTGCGGACAATACAGTGAAATTGTGGGACGTAGGTACGGGAAAAGAACTTAAAACCCTCAACGGGCATCAAGGGATGGTCTTTAGTGTAAGTTTTTCCTCCGATGGCAAAATCTTGGCTTCTGGACATGGAAGCGGCAAAGTGATTTTATGGAATTTTGACCTCGATAAATTAATGCAAGAGGGTTGCAATTGGATTGGGGCTTATCTCAGCAGTCATCCCGAAGAAACAGAATTACAGCAAATTTGTCAACCCTATCTCCCAGGAAAATCCAACCCAAAACCTTAAATTTACCGATTTTTTATTTCAGATTAAATATTATTGCCGTGCGATCATCTATTAGTGAATAGGTGATAGTTAATAATTATCCATTGTCAATTATCAACTGTCCATTAAAAACGCGATACTTTAATAAGATTGAGGTTGAAAATTATCAGGAATATCCAGTTCAAAAACTTCATCGTGAATGCGAGCAACATAAAAACCTTCTTGCAGCGTTTTTTCGCGTAACTCAGGAGACATATCAACAGCCGCTAAAATCCCATAGAGTTGTTTATCCCCATGCTCAGGAAAAAAGCTACGAAACCGTTGCAAAATACTTTTTAATTGAGTAATAGATTCTTCCCTAGCATGACTCTTAACCTCCACAATATAGGCAGTATTCAGATCGACATTAGAATAAGCAAGAACATCAATTTCCATGTGGCGGCCTTCCTTGCTCACTCGCACACTAGGACTAACAACTTCCATACCAAAGCGTTGTCTGAGAATCTTTTCCATTGAGGGAAGAGCCAGACCTTCCGTAAAACTACCAAATTTTGAACCGAGTCCCCCAATTTGTTTACCCAAT
>JBEIFD010000268.1:0-5829 GCA_040382535.1 Merismopediaceae cyanobacterium | reverse complement strand
GGCCTCTCGAATGGCGGCATTAACTCGGAAATAATCCAGAATAGACTGAGATTCCCGATGCTGATCAATTAAAACCCCCGCAGGAACCCGACCTTGCCCCCAACTCATCAAATGCTGCTTGACTCGCTTCATTCCCGATGCGGAATCGGTCACAATGCGATTGACATCCGCAGAAAACATATCCCGCAGAACGAGTTGGATAAAATCATCATCCCGATTTAATAGGGCAGGAGCGCGACTAGAAACGGCCTGTTGTTGGATGGTTTCCCATTGTTTTTGCAGAAACTCCAAATCTTCTATGATGGCTTCTTCCGTTTTACCTTCTGCTTCCGTGCGGATTAATAATCCCATGCCTGGGGGTTTGGTTAAAATGGCTAGGGCGCGGAGACGATTGCGTTCTTCTTCACTGCGGATGCGACGGGAAAGATTGACCCCTTTTCCAGAAGGAATGAGAACCAAATAACGACCGGGTAAACTGATGTTTCCCGTCAGGCGTGGCCCCTTATTCCCTGTGGGTTCCTTCATCACCTGAACTAACACCTTTTGCTGGGGAGTCAACAACTCGGTAATCGCTCCAGCCGTTTTTCTCAAACGCAAAGGGCCGAGATCGGTCACATGGATAAAGCCATTTTTTTCGGCATCGCCAATATTAACAAAGGCGGCATCAATGCCTGGAATAATATTTTCAACTAATCCTAAATAAATATCGCTGACCTGTTGAGTTCCTGTAGAAACAACTAATTCTTGAATTTGGTCTTCCCAGAAAACGGCCGCGATTTGATGTTGCTCGGCAATAATAATTTGTTTTGGCATGAAAGTTCCTCAAGTTTTTATCGTCAACCTAGATACTTTCTTTGAGCAGTATCTTTTGGGTTGGATTAGGGGGAAAAGCTAGGGATGGCAGAAATTTAGATTGTGACAATAACCTTAACTTTCTAACTACCTGTCTTCTTTGTAATAGGGAAGAACTAGATTTTGGCTAAAAATTAAAGTGTTCTACAATCAAAAAATTACTACTATAAATAAGGATTTAATGGGTTATATTAACGTCCCAATCTCTCCAAGCAAAATGCTTATTTTACTTGTCCTTAAATTCGATCGCTATGTATTTTCCAAAAGTAAAAATTTGTTACGAAGTTCGCTGAAATAGGAAGTGATGATTCAACTTTAAGGCTGAATCGGATTAGTAGTTAATCTTTCCTTTTTTCAATAATTCAGAAGACTTGAATGGTAAATCAGAGGTTATAAATCGGATTTTTATTCCTAGAAGTTGAAGTTATTGTTCTCTGTTTCTGCATCTTTAAAAAAGAATGAAGTTTGATGATAATGATGAATAGAGAGATCCGTGATGGAACATCTCAGAAAATGATTGAGAGCGTGAAAAAAAGGTTGCGATTCCAATCCTTTGTTAGGTAGTGTATTTAGTGCAAGCTAACTGACACATAGAAAAAAGGAGGAATGTTTGTGTTCCAACGAATCTACCTAAACTAGAGTTCTGGCAGTCTTTCACCCAGAGGTGCTTCTCTTCCAACGCATCTAGTGGAGGCTAGTTGATCCAGCAACAATTGTCAAACTTAAGAATCTACCTGGAGGGTGATTCAGGACTTAAAAGTGGTTAATGATATTTCCCACTAATAATGAGTGTATCACATGGATTCTCTCAAAGAGAACGGGAGGGACTTGTTTTGATTTGATGGGACTATCTCCCTCAATCAATGCCGATGAAACTAGCGGACGAGGGGCAGGGTAAACCAAAATTCCGCGCCCTGATTGGGAGAGGCGATCGCGCCAATTTGGCCGCCATGAGCTTCGATAATCTGACGACAAAGATATAAACCCAAGCCTAATCCCAGGGTTCGGTGGGAATCCGTTCCTCGTTGGTATTGCTCAAAAAGACTGTTTGTTTGGGAAGAATCGAGACCAATTCCGTTGTCTCGGATGGTAAAACAAATTTTTTCGTTTTTTTGTTCTGCTTTAATACAAATTTCTAAGTTATTCGTATTATATTTCAGAGAATTAGCAATCAAGTTTTCAAAAACTCGCCACAATAAATTGTTATCAGCCCAAACCGCAGGTAAATTAGGGGAAATTTCTAGGCTCAATCTAGCGGAATGTTGATCGAGTAAGGGTTGCCACTCGATCGCGAATTGATGAATAAAATTTTCTAACGCGAGGGACTGACAATGAAGAATTACGCCCCCTCGTTCAAATTGTTGGGTTTCGACCAGGGAATTAATGAGTTCTAATTGGCGATCGCAACTTTTGGCCATCCGCTCAACAATGGAACGAGAAAGGGCGATCGTTTCGGAGTCAGTCTTCTCTGAATTGAGAGAATTTTTGAGAATTAGGGACATTCCCAAAACAGGATTGCGTAAATCATGGGAAACCACATGAAGATAAACCTGAAGAGCTTGTTCAGTTTTTTTGCGTTCTTGAATTTCGATTTCGAGTTGCTTTTTTTGTTGCCGTATTGTCAATTGATTTTCGATTCTCGCGATCAATTCTTCTGGTTGAAAGGGTTTAATAATATAATCACTTCCCCCTACTTGAAAAGCTCTAATTTTATCTAAAACGTCATCTAAAGCACTAATAAAAATAATGGGAATTTCTTTGGTTAAAGGATCTGCTTTTAACATTTGACAAACTTCGTAACCATTTAGGTCGGGCATATTAATGTCCAACAAAATCAAATCAGGTTGCATTTGTTGGATGGTATTAATCGCGATTTTTCCATTAATAGCTTTGCGGACTTGATAACCTTTATCGGAAAGCATTGCCGCCAACAATCGCAGGTTATCAATGGTGTCATCTACTAGGAGGAGGTTACTTTTTTCAGTCATAACTATTTTTTAGCAAGATGAAGGTTAAGCGATTAATGAATTCCCCGTCGCCGTATTCCTTTACTCAAATAGGCTAAAACAAAAGTGACTAAAGCCATCATTGATACCCGAAAATAATGGGTTGTCACTAATGCTGTTAGCAAAAATAAACAACCTAATAGCCAATAAATAATCTGGGTTTGCCGATTAGCTTTATCTCGGTTATTAGGCGTTTTTAGGGATTTAGCAGGTTCCATCAGAAAACTAGATAGCTTATTTATTATTAAACCGCAGAAAGTGGTTGTAAGCCCGATCCCACTGGCGCGATCGCCGTTAATCTTAACTCAGGATGATCCCCCATAATTTGCTGTAAATTCCAGCTATTTTTAAGGAGTAAAACAGGTCGATCCCAATTATCTTTTACGGTTAAGGTATTAAAGACTCGTCCTGCTTTTTCGATGGCAGGCCAACCCCCCGCCACCCAACGAGCGAGACTGTAGCCTAAACCTTCTAGGGTCGTTTCAACCCCGTATTCCGACAGCATCCGAAACTGCACTACTTCAAATTGCAATTGTCCAACGGCGGCGAGAATAGGTTCTCGTCTGAATTCATCGAGGGAATACATGATCTGAACGGCTCCTTCTTCTCGTAATTCCTGAATGCCTTTTTGGAATTGTTTAAATTTCGAGGGATTGGGATTTTTTAAATAGGAAAATAGTTCGGGGGAAAAACAGGGAATCCCCTCATATTCTAATTTTTGACCGTTATAAATAGTATCGCCGATCGCAAAAACCCCTGGATTATTTAAGCCAATCACATCGCCAGGATAGGCTTCTTCAATGGATTCACGGTCTTGGGCAAAGAGTTTTTGGGGACGGGAGAGGCGAACGGTTTTCCCCGTTCGGGCATGGCTGACGACCATATCTTTTTCAAATTTCCCCGTACACACTCGCACAAAGGCGACGCGATCGCGGTGTTTGGGGTCCATATTAGCCTGAAGTTTAAAAACAAAACCCGTAAATTCAGGATAGGTCGGCTCCAAAATTCCCAAGGATGAATTGCGTCCGCCTGGTTCGAGAGCGTATTTTAAAAAGTTTTCGAGAAATAATTCCACCCCGAAATTACTCATGGCACTACCAAAGAAAACAGGGGTCATTTGGCCCGCATGGACGGCTTCTAAATCCAATTCTCCGCCTAATTCATGCAGTAATTCCAAATCTTCTTGAAGTTGGGCATAAAGTTCAGGATCTAAGAGTTTTTCAAAACGGGGATCATCCAATTTCATGATCGTTTCTTGGGCAACTTTACTCCCATGATCTCGGCGTTCAAAAAGATGGACTTCTCGTTTTTGTCGATCAAAGACTCCCTTAAAGCGATCGCCCATGCCAATCGGCCAATTCACCGCGTAGGTCGGCAGTCCTAATTCCTTCTCAATTTCATCCAATAATTCCAAGGCTTCTCGCCCTGGTCGGTCTAACTTATTAATAAAGGTAAAAATCGGCAGCGATCGCAGACGACAAACTTCAAATAACTTACGGGTTTGGGGTTCCAGTCCTTTGGCCACATCAATCAGCATTACCGCATTATCCGCCGCCGCCAAGGTTCGATAGGTATCTTCACTAAAATCCTGGTGACCAGGGGTATCTAATAAATTAATCTGAAAATCCTGATATTTAAACTGTAAAACCGTCGAAGTGATAGAAATTCCCCGTTGTTTCTCCATTTCCATCCAATCCGAAGTAGCCTTACGTTGGGCTTGTCGGGCTTTGACGGCTCCTGCTTGGTGAATGGCTCCCCCGTACAATAATAATTTTTCGGTCAGCGTCGTTTTTCCCGCGTCAGGATGGGAAATAATGGCAAAATTTCGGCGTTGCTGAACCGCATTTTCGAGTTCGGGTAAACATTCGGTCGTCATAGCAGGTAATTGCGTCAAAAAATTCAAGTTTAGGAAAGTTCGTTTAAAAACAAAATAGTCTTCCATTCTAACGTTTAAGGGTTCACTCGTTGGGGATTACCTCTTGTTGCGATTATTTGATAAGAGGAATTTTGGATTTTATGATTGTTAACCCAAGCTACAGATCGGCGATCGCTTTTCTGTGGAAGAAGTTGAATAGGGCAATCGCGATGGAAATAGGGCAGTTTGCGATCGCCTAAATCGTCCACTATTTACGTTGTTTAGCCAAAGAGTAGGCATCATCATGTTCTGCAACGCTCATAATAACGACCCGTTGCGGTGAGGGTTTCTCATAAATACGATAAACCAAACGATAAGCAATCTGATTCCAGTCAATCTCTAAAGCACGAAACCCTTTAAGTTTACCAATCAAGCTATGATTCGGAAAACCCAACGTTTTGTGTGGGTCTAAAGACAGAATATTTTGATATTGGAGCCATTTTTTCTGTAATTTTAGTGGTAAATGGGCAATGTCTAATTTCACATCTGGAAGAATTTGTATTAAATACGTCCCTTTAGCCTTGCTCATGGGCAATCCATTCTTTTAATGCCGTTTCATCAATTTCTTGTCCAGGCTCCATTACAGTGATCCACTTGCTCGAATCTTTCAGTAGTGGTAATCGAGCGATCGCCAATGCCTCAGCAGATAAAGGATGAGATTGCTCCTCTAGGACAATTATTACCTCAACAGTTTTTCCTTCTGATAAACGGTCGTCTTGAATTTCAATTCTGCCCTGAGATTTAACAACAGCTTGTTGTCGAAAAGTTTGAGTCATAGCCGTTACTCATAAAGAAATTATTTCCATCATAACAACTAAAAAAAATTACGCCCTGTATGAACGTGAAGTCGATGAATCTCACAAATGAAAGAAACCTCGTCGCGATCGCGATAAAATAGGGCAGTTTGCGATCACTCAATTGAATTAAATTATCTAACCTGAATTATTCACGAAGAAAATAGAAAAAGCTGAAAACCCATACGGTGAGGTGAATTGAGGGATAGTTTCTGCCCATAGTTTGTCGAACAAACCTCTGTCATGCTTGAATTAAAGGAAG
>JBEIFD010000267.1:0-5834 GCA_040382535.1 Merismopediaceae cyanobacterium | reverse complement strand
CATTTGCCAGAAAAGTCGATTTCCAAACCTAGCAGATTGCTCTCCATCAGGAAACTTTATTGTTTGAATTTTCGTCGCCTTCATGATATTAGTCCTCATTTTTTGTTTAGTCAGCTAAAATTTACCTATTTTCACTCTTTAAATTTGTAATTTATTGACAAGATTGAAATTCAGGATCGTAAATTCCATGAAACCCCCACTTTTTTTCCGATTTATTCCCCTTCTAACAGCGACCCTGACCGCTTTCGTTGCCAATCTTCCTGTGCAGGCCGTTGATTTTCAGCAGCAGGAAGTTGATCAAAATCAATTTGTGGCGATCGCGAGACCCTACGGTGGTAATAAATATGACCTACTCATTTTGCAACAAATCCCAGGCAAGCGGCAATGTTGGCAAGAAAGAGGCAGTAATCCCGTCATCATTGACCCGTTGTTACTAAATTTTGATTTTACAGGCAGTTGTGAACGCAGTACCGACAGCAATGGCTATTCTATCCGTCTCAATGAGCAGGATTTAGGACTAGATTATTTGTTGCGAGTGGTTGAACGTAATGGCGAATTGGTATTAGTGGGAACCAGTCGCCGCAATGGAAATTCTGAAGAAATTACGATCGGTCGGACTCGCGGATTAAGTCAGGGATTGATGAAGATTGATTTGGATGGGGGCTGGCGTTTCAGTAAACGAGCCTACCAAGGACGCGTCCTTTCCCATGTGTATCTCACAGGCGATCGCAACGCCATTAATACCACTCAACCACTATCCACACCCCAGCCGATTGCAAATTCCCCAATAATTTCTCCCCCTATAAATGCTTCTTTTTCAGATTCTTCGAGTCCTTCAGGTAATGTAGTGAAAGAATTAACTTTCACTGCCCCCGATAATACCCCAAACCTTGCCCCTCAAGCTCCTCAAACGGTTCCGAATCAATCTAGTATTCAAAAATCTTTACCGCCCTTGGGTCGTAATGTGAGACCGTCCAATTTCCAACCATCTTTACCTCCCGTTGAGCGCAACGTTACCCAACCGACTCCCCAAAAAGCTTTAGCGAGTTTACCGACGACCAATCCTGGGGGTTATCGTAATCCTAATTTACTACCGCCGCCCCCTTCCCCTAAAATTCCTCGTGCTGTTAATTCAGGCATTCAACCCTCTGACGGAGTTTCTTCTGGTAATTCAGGCGTTAATCCTTCTTCTAACGTGCTTTCCCCTGATAATTCACCCATGAATGCTTCAATCCCTGGTGTTTCTTACCGTGTTATGGCCGCCGTTTCAGGGATGCAACAGCAAGAACAAGTGCGATCGCTTTATCCGGATGCTTTTGCGACATCCTATCAAGGACAACGGGTATTACAGGTGGGGGTTTTTAGCACCAAAGAAAACGCAACTCAAGCTTATCAAAGCCTTCAAAATGCCGGTTTACAGGCGATTATAATTCCCTGATTATCGCTCTTCTATCAGAGAAGGAAAGTTATAATTAGGATGGGCAGATTTCCGAGTAACAGAATATAAAGAAATAAGGCGATCGCCTTATTCCCCACTCCGAAAGCCCAACCAATTGTCCACATCTGCCATAGAGTACAATAATTGGTCAAACTTAATTTTTATATTCTATAAATTTTGCATTTAATATAATTTAATAATCTAAACAAGAGTAAGAAAATTTTGGGCTGATTCCTTTCCTTCTGTTAAGAGATAATCCAAAAAAGTTTGAGCAACAATCGATAATTGTTTACTACGGGGATAGATCACATACCAATGTTTTTGAATGGGAAAACCTTCTACATCCAAAACGACTAAGGGGCCTTGGGGGCCTTCGAGGGCTAAAGAATGCCGAGACAAAATTGATAAGCCTAAACCGCCAACAATAGCTTGTTTAATAGCTTCATTACTCCCAATTTCCATTTCTACCCGCATTTTTAAGCGATTTTCAGCAAAAAAACTTTCTACTGCCATGCGCGTTCCCGAACCCGATTCCCGCATAATTAGAGGTTCTTCGATTAATCGTTCTAGGGAAATTAATTTTTCTTGAGCTAAAGGATGATTGCGAGGAGCAATGACAACGAGAGGATTATCCAAAAAATGACGCAGATTAATCTCTAAATCTTCTGGTGGTTGACCAATAAAATAAAGATCATCTAAGTTGTCAGCTAGGCGATCCAAAATTTGTTGACGGTTAGCAATTTGTAGGGAAATATTAATGCCTGGATAACGTTGGCGGAAGGTTCCTAAAATACGCGGGACAAAATATTTGGCTGTGGTAATAGCCGCTAGTTTTAAATTGCCCTGTTTTAAGCCTTTGATATCGGCCAAGGTCATTTCTAAATCGTTAAAGCGTTGGGAAATATCTCGCCCCACCTCCAAAACGGCTTTACCCGCATCGGTGAGATAAATGCGTTTGCCGATTTGTTCGTAGAGGGGGACTCCGATCGCCTTGGTCAGTTGCTTCATCTGCTGGGAAACCGTTGGTTGAGTCAGAAAAAGCTCTTCGGCGGCACGGGTAAAACTGCCATGCTGGGCGATCGCTTCAAAAATTTGCAACTGATGGAGGGTAGCTTGTTTCATTTTTCTATAGATAGAATCTATGATAATAATAAAATATTGGGTCTTTTATCTATTCTAGTTTTCCCCTATGATAAAAGTCAACAGATTGAGGAAACACCTATGACAGACTGGATTATTTATGCAATTAGTGCTTACTTTACGCTTTTAGTTCTGCTTTTTAGTCTCAAGTCTTTTCTGCCTTCTAGTCCAGATTCTTTAAATTGATCCCCATTAATACATAAACTTTATCTATTTTATCTCAATGAGCCAGTTTAATCGCCGCAAATTTTTAATCACCGCAGGGATGGCGGCCAGCAGTTCCATCTTCTTAAAAGGCTGTTTGGGCAATCCTCCCGAAAGCGTTAGTACCAGTACAACTGCGATCGCCGAACCCGTTAAACTCACCCCTGAAACGACCCCAGAAACCACTCAAGTTAAATTGGGTTTTATGCCCATTTTTGAGTCGGCCCCGTTGATTATTGCCAAGGAAAAAGGCTTTTTTGCCAAGTACGGCATGACCGATGCGGAAATTTCTAAGCAAGCAAATTGGGGATCGGCTAGGGATAACGTGGAAATTGGTTCGGCTGGCGGCGGTATTGACGGCGGTCAGTGGCAGATGCCTATGCCTTATCTGATTTCTGAAGGCTTGATTACCAAAAATGGTGTCAAAGTGCCGATGTATGTTTTGGCTATGTTAAACACCCAGGGTAATGGGATTGCGATCGCCAAAACTCAAGCTAACAAAAATATTAGCCTTGATATTTCTAAAGCAAAGGATTACATTCAAGGACTAAAAAAAGCAGGAACACCCTTTAGAGCCGCCTATACTTTTCCGAAAGTTAATCAAGATTTTTGGATTCGCTATTGGTTAGCCGCAGGAGGAATTAATCCCGACCAAGATGTGAGTTTGTTAACCGTTCCCGCCGCTCAAACTGTTGCCAATATGAAAACGGGAACAATGGAAGGATTCAGCACAGGCGATCCCTGGCCAGGTCGTTTAATCAAAGATGACATTGGTTTTGTTGCGGCTTTAACGGCTCAAATTTGGCCGTCTCATCCTGAAGAATATTTAGGAATGCGAGCAGATTGGGTTGATAAAAATCCCAAGGCAACCAAGGCAATTTTAAAAGCCGTAATGGATGCTCAACAGTGGTGTGATAAGCCCGAAAACCGTAAAGAATTAGCTCAAATTGTTGCTAAAGCCAGTTATTTTAATGTGCCTGCGGCAACCTTAGAGCCGATGTTTATGGGCAAATACATCATGGGGGATGGTCAACCCGACATTGATGATTTTAATATGGCTGTCCGTTATTGGAAAACCGACAAAGGTAGTGTTTCCTATCCCTATAAGAGCCTTGATCTTTGGTTTTTAACGGAAAGTGTGCGTTGGGGTTTCTTGCCTAAAACCTATCTGGAAAGCTCTAAGAATTTGATTGATAAAGTCAATCGTTCTGACCTTTGGAAAGAAGCCGCAAAAGAAGCAGGTATTCCCGCCGCCGACATTCCTACAGGCGATTCTCGTGGACTTGAAAAATTCTTTGATGGCAAAGTTTTTGATCCTGCTAATCCCAAAGCTTATTTAGATAGTCTTGCTATCAAAAAAGTCTAGTTAGGGAATAGTCAATCAACCAGAGCTAATCTAAATAAATGATGAACTTAGGAAGTAGCTTTGTATTTAGTTACGGAATAACACTACCCTATTTATGATTTATTTAGTCTAGCGATATCAACTATTAATTATTCATTATTTACTCAATTGAGGAGCATTTAAAACGATGGCAACCACTTTAAAAACGAATCGTCCTAACCCGAATCCTTTAGCAAAATTCTGGCGCAAAAATTCCCAAAATATCTTACCGCCCATTGTCGGGATTTTAGGATTTCTGATTGTCTGGCAACTCTGTTCGATGACAGGATTGATTAAATTACCCCCTCCAACAGATTTAATTACTAATGAACGGACTCGCATTTATTTAATGTATCCTTTCTTTAATCGCGGTGGTACGGATGTAGGTTTGTTCTGGCAAGCAATGGCCAGTCTGCAACGGGTTTTAATTGGTTATTCTCTCGCCGCTTTTGTCGGTATTTCAGTGGGTATTGTCATTGGTTTAAATTCTTTTTGGAATAAAGCTTTAGATCCTCTCTTTCAATTTTTGAGAACAGTTCCGCCTTTAGCTTGGGTTCCCCTAGCATTAGCGGCCCTGCAACAAAACCAACCTGCGGCATTATTTGTGATTTTTATTACCTCAGTTTGGCCGATTTTAATTAATACTGCGGTTGGCGTTCAACAAATTCCCCAGGATTACATTAATGTTCGGAAAGTGTTACAACTCGCGCCTCAAAAGTTCTTTTTGAAAATTCTGAGTCCTTCAGCTTTACCTTACATTTTTACTGGTTTACGGATTGCGATCGGTTTGGCTTGGTTAGCGATTATTGCGGCTGAGATTGTGATGTCGGGGATTGTCGGTATTGGTTTCTTTATCTGGGATTCCTACCAAAATAATTACATCAGTGACATTATCTTGGCTCTCGTTTATATCGGTGCGATCGGTTTAATTTTGGATAAGTTAATGGCTTTTGTTCAGACTTTGATTGTCAAAGAGTAAATCAATAATGAAAATTTTTGGGCGCACGCCATGCGCCCCTACCCTAACACTATTATTAATTTTTAAGGATTTAAAACTATGAGCGTTTTTGTTGCAGTTGATAACATTGATAAAGTTTTCCCTCTCTCTGGCGGCGGTGAATATATCGCCCTCAAGGGAATTAATCTAGAAATTAAAAAGGGTGAATTTATTTCTCTGATTGGTCACTCTGGTTGTGGTAAATCTACTCTGCTAAACATGATTGCGGGTTTAGATTTACCAACGGAAGGAGTCGTTACTCTCGAAGGTCAACGCATTAAACAACCTGGCCCCGATCGCATGGTGGTTTTCCAAAACTATTCGCTTTTACCTTGGTTAACGGTGCGTCAAAATATTGCTTTAGCCGTTGAAGAAATGATGGCTGGAAGCTCGGTTCAAGAACAAAATGAGGTTATTGAACAGCATATTGATCTGGTCGGTTTGCGTCATGCGGTAGAGAAATTACCGAAAGAATTATCAGGGGGAATGCGTCAACGGGTGGCGATCGCCCGCGCTTTAGCAATACGACCGAAAGTGTTGTTATTAGACGAACCTTTTGGAGCCTTAGATGCCCTGACTCGCGGTAATTTGCAAGAACAATTAATGAAGATTTGTGAGGAATATCAGGTTACTTCGGTAATGGTGACTCACGATGTAGATGAAGCGGTTTT
>JBEIFD010000266.1:0-5845 GCA_040382535.1 Merismopediaceae cyanobacterium | reverse complement strand
TTGGTTATCAATCACAATTGCCTTATTGAATATTACTTTTTTTACAACCGCTTGCGCTCCTCCGACCAATCCCAATCAAGTCGTTTTTTCGATTTTGAGCGATCCTAAAACTTTTAATGCGGTTTTATCCCAAGAATCTCCTAATATTTTTGGTTATACCTACGAAGGTCTCATTACAGAAAATCCCCTCACAGGGAAAAAAGAACCCGCCCTAGCCGAATCCTGGGAAATTTCTGACGACAATAAAACGATTATTTTTACCCTCAGAGAAGACTTGAAATGGTCAGATGGTCAGCCCTTAACCTCAAAAGATGTGGTTTTTAGCTATAACGATCTCTATTTGAATCCTAAAATTCCGAATAATTATCGAGATAGTCTAAGGATCGGTCAAAGTAAAGCATTTCCCTCGATTCGTGCCTTAGATGAACGACGCATTGAATTTAAGATTGCAGAACCCTTTGCTCCTTTTTTAGATAGTGCCGAAATTCCAATTTTACCTGAACATATTTTACGCAAAACGATTGATCAAAAAGATAATAATGGCAATCCGATCTTTCTCAGTACCTGGGGAACCGATACGCCTCCTGATAAATTAATTGTCAATGGCCCCTATAAATTAAAAAGTTATATTACCAGTCAACGCTTAATTTTTGATAAAAATCCCTACTATTATAAAAAAGACGAAGCAGGAAATTCTTTACCCCATATTCCTGAAGTGGTCTTAGCCATTGTGGAATCAACGGATACTTCTTTATTACAATTTCGTTCAGGAAGTTTGGATTCGGTGGGAGTCAGTCCCGCCTATTTTTCCCTATTAAAAAAAGAAGAAGAACGGGGAAATTTTACGATTTATAATGGTGGCCCTGCCTTTGGAACGACCTATATAACCTTTAATCTCAATAAGGGAAAACGAAATGGGAAACCTCTAGTTTCTCCCGAAAAATCTCGATGGTTTAATGATCTTAATTTCCGACAGGCGATCGCCCATGCCATTGACAGACAACGCATGATTAATAATATTTATCGGGGTTTAGGCGCGCCCCAAAATTCAGAAGTTTCTGTGCAATCTCCTTTTTATAATAAAAATTTGAAGGGTTATGATTATGATCCTCAAAAATCCAAAGAATTATTATTAAAATCGGGATTTACCTATAATGCCAATAATGAATTACTCGATAAAAACGGCGATCGCGTTCGTTTTACCTTAAATACCAATGCAGGAAATAATATTCGAGAATCCTTGGGAACCCAAATTCAAGAAGACCTGAGTAAAATTGGGATTCAAGTCGATTTTAGTCCCATCGCTTTTAATGTTTTAGTCGATAAATTAAGTAATAGTTTGGAATGGGATGCGATTATTTTAGGGTTAACAGGCGGAAATGATCCTCATGCACCCAATATCTGGTATGTCGATGGAAATTTACATATGTTTAATCAGGAACCCCAACCAGGAACCCAACCCATCCAAGGGCGAGTGATTGCCGATTGGGAAAAAGAAATTGCTGAATTATATCTTAAGGGTTCCCAGGAATTAGACATGGAAAAACGTAAAGCGATTTATATGGATGTTCAAGTGGTAACGGAAAAAAATTTACCGTTTATTTATTTGGTCAATCCCCTGGCTTTATCTGCTGTTAGAAATCGTTTTTGTGGTATTCAATTTTCAGCTCTAGGCGGTGCTTTTTGGAATTTAGATGAACTTAAAATCTGTGATAAAAAGTCAGGCTTAAATTAAATCTGGTGGTTGATACTTAACGCCGCGATCGCTATAACGGTATTCCTACAGGTGTGGCCAAAGGTTATAGAATTGGTGGAGAGGATGTTAGTTTATCGTTTTCCTGATTTTTCGAGGGAGGTTTTACAGGCGATGTTTACGGATGCTGATCTAAAAAAGACGCGCTTTTATCGTGAGGTTTTTCAAGAGGGACTTGATGAGGGGCGGCGGCAGTTGATTGTGCGGTCACGGCAACGGGGTTTTTCTCAGCAGGAGGTGATGGAGATGTTGGAGTTGTCTTTGGAGCAGGTGACTGAGTTGTGGGATAGGTAGCCGATCGCGTGATTTGAGTATTCGTTAAGTGAGATAGTAGGTGTCAAAAATGTTAATGAATGTATCCCAAATTAGTGGTGTTTGCTGGCAGGAGTTAATCCTATTAGCGTCTCAGATTCCGACAAAAATCCCCTCTCTTGAAATGCTGATTATTTTTGGTTCTAAAGCGAGGGGAAATACCCATGTTAATAGCGATTGGGATTTTGCGATTTTATATAATCAACAACAGCAAATAGAGAATCGTTATCTATCTTTGGAAGTTTACGGTATTCTATCGGATGTATTACGGATCAGTGGTGAGATTGATGTTATCAATTTATCGAGCTGTTCTCCTTTGATTGCCCATGCTGTGGCGCGAGATGGTAAGGTTTTATATGAAAAAACATCAGGTTTATTTGATTCGTTTCAAAGTAAGGCATTGCTGAGTGAGAGTCAGTTAAGAGCGATTCAAAAAGATTTACGGAAAGGGTTAGACGTTTTTTTGACAAAGAGGGGTGTATGAATGATTTTGAGATTGATATTGTTTTTAGTCGCTTGACGAAAATGGAAGATTATCTAAAACGATTAGAGGGGTATAAATCGATTACATTGAAAGAATATGTTGAAAATCAAGATTCTCAATTAATTACGGAAAGGTTAATTCAAGTTATTACTGAGGCCGCCCTGGATGTTACTAAACATTTATTATCTTGTTTAGGCGTTTTACAACAGAGAGATAGTTGGACAAATAAAGATTATTTTTTAGAGGCTCAAAAGCAAGGAATTTTATCTGAAGAAATTGCCCAAGAGTTAGCAAGGGCGGCTGGGATGAGAAATATATTGGTTCATGCTTATCTTAATATTGAGCCGAATCAAGTATTTTTTGCTATTAGCAAGTGTTTAGAAATTTATCCTGTCTATATGCGTCAAGTGATGACTTATTTGGATTCCTAAGATGACGCTCTGATCTTGAAGCGGTTTTGGGCGATCGCTTTTAGTTTGGGTTTTGGGCGATCGCGGTTTGAGACTGAATCCTTTTGAGATTTATTGCTGTTGTTGTTTGGCGTAAGTATCTACTAAATTACGAATCATTGCTTGATAAGAGGCATTGTGATTTTTGGCTTCACGTTTAAAAAATTCAATACTCTCTTGGGTAAATTCCATTGTTACCCGTACTGTCGTTTTTCTGGGGACTAATTGCTCTGGGGACGGCAAAAAGTCTTTGACGATGGTGATGTTGCCAATGGTTTCTGCGGGATCAGGTGTTGTGTTTTTCATACAGTTTACCGCCAAGGAATACCACGAATGTCGGTGGCTGGGTAGAGGCGATCGCTTTTAGTTAGGGTTTTAGATTTTGGGCGATTTGACTTTGCTGTTTAAACAGGGATAAAGTAAGATATTTATAATGTATGGCTATATCAGAAACTCATAAAATTCCATTTTTTAAATAACCGATATTTTATAACTTTATTCTGTAAATATAAATGGGGAAAGGCTCTTAAAGATGACAAATTTTTTGCCCGTTTTTGTTGTCAATCGTTCCAAGCACCTTCTACAGTTGGGTGCTATGGTTAATAATGATTTTGGAGCTTTAGCAACTTTTCAAGAATCCGACAATTTTCTTTCAGGTTTAAGAGCTTTAGATAAACCTTATTTTATTGATAGTGGCGTTTTTTATGTCCCGAAAGAATATTCTGCCTATTCTCCTCCTAATCAAGTTCCTTGGTATTTACAAGTCGAATGTTTTTTAGAGGATAATTTTTGGAAGCGTCGCTTAGTATTAACTAAGGAAGATAAAATCAGGCAAAAAATCAAGTATTTTTTAGATCGTTGTGATCGCTTTTCTCCTGATTATGTTCTAGCTCCCGATATTATCCATGAGCCTTTATTGTCTTTATATCTAGCAAGATTGGCTTTAGAAGAATACGGTCGTAAACGGAGAAGTTATCAATTAATTGGAGTGGCACAAGTAGGATATGGTCTTTATCACGCTTTAGATAATGAAGACGATTATCAATCGCTCTCTTATTCTGTTACTAAAAAGTTTTTGAGTGCGTTGATTTGTGAATATCGAAGTTTGGGTTATGAATATGTTGCATTAGGTGGTTTATTAAAGTCAGATAATAGGAATTCAACGGGCTTAACGTTTGGTTTATCTAATTCGGAATTTGATCACCTTTTAAGTTGGACTCGTCCTAATTTTGTTTTAGGAGGATTATCTTTAAATCGTTTACCTGTTTTAAAAAAGTATCAAATGTGGGCTGATTCAAGTGGTTGGATTTGGTGGAATGATCGTTATGATGAGTCTCGATTTAAAGGACGAGATCCCATGTCTGAGGTATTCGCTCCTATCGAAGAAACTTATTCACCAATTATTTAGAAGTTAGGATCAGACCTAACTGTTCTTTAAGGACTTGATAACAGAGTTTAACGGTGGTTCGGGTATTAGAGATAATAGGTTTTCCTGTTGTTCCAATTTGGGTAACACCTCGCTCTAGCCAAAATCGATTTTCTTTATTCCAATCAAGCATTTTTAATGGGTTTAGATAATGATTCAGTTGCTCGACGGTAATATTTTCTTGATAGAGATCATGGGCAATCATTCCTAATGCTTGAAAGAAAACTGCACTAACAGTAATTTGCTGTTGTCGTTGGGTTTGTCGTTCAGAAATTAAGGTTTGTTGCCAGGGATTATTGGGCAAAATATTAGCTGTTGTTGTCCAAAAATTGATTAACCATTGGGTTTTAGTAGTCTGTTCATCTTGGGATTTCAAGTTAGGAAAGCTGAATTGGACGGCTGTAACCAGGGTAGAAAGGGTCAATAGTTTGGGATTTTGGGTTCCGAGGCCATTTTCAACGGTTTCAACGTTATTTTGAAATTGGGCAATGTTTTCGATCAGTTGTTTGGCAATCTGGACGTGGGGCGATCGCTGATCGAAGTAATGGGCTAGGGAAACACTGGGACGATGAACTAGGAGGTTTTGGTCACGAAAGGCTTGGCGTTCGAGGTCAAGGGGCAGGGCGGAGTAAATTAATACGCCTAGTTGGAGTCGGAAAAGATTTTCCTGTTGAGTTTTGTCGTTTTTTTCGAGGCTGGTGAGGGCATGATGAATTCCAAAGCAGCGATGTTGTCCATCGGTCAGGCGCATGGTGAGGGAGTGATAGGGAAGATAAATTTTGCCGTTTTCGTAGCGGGGTTTAGGGTAGAGGTTGACGCAGATGGGGGGAAAGTAAATTGTGCCTGTTTGATAGTTTTCGAGGATATAGTTGGCGATTTGTTTAATGCGGCTGGGGTTGGGTTTTCGTTGGGCAAGGTCGGGAAGTTCGGCATGGTTGGGGACATAAAGACGGCGATCACTGATGAGTTGGGCAATATCGCCATAGAGGACGCTGGCTAGGTAGTTATGGTCTTGGGTTTCAGGATTGTTAAGGAGAGGAACCTATAAACAAATTAGATACTCTACTATCTGGTTTTGACAAGGTAGAAAATAGGATTTACAATATACATTGTTAACCAAATAATCCATAACATTTTTCTTCCTCTGTTTACACCTTCTTCATTAAGAAGATCATTAGGAAATAAAGTTGCAGCAACAGAAATTAATTGATATTCAAGTGCAGTAAGAGGAGTATCTCCAAATTCAGAAAAAATGCCCTGACTTCCCTTTTTCCATGCACCTATCCAAAAATAAATATTGCCTTTTAAGGTTGGATAATAGCTAGGATAATTTTCAAATATCGCCCTTGCCCATTTTTTATATTTATTTCTTTTTTTATCTTCTGGATGTCCTGGACAAATAACAGCACTTAAGTCTCCAA
>JBEIFD010000265.1:0-5846 GCA_040382535.1 Merismopediaceae cyanobacterium | reverse complement strand
GAGAAGTTCCTGCTGTAGCTCTCGGTATAATTGAAAAAGGGTTAACTTGGGAGGACTTACTCCAAATTCGCCTGATTTGTTGAACCTCTTGTATTGCAACGTTTGTAGCTTCTAGCTAGACGATACCAGTGCCGCTTGCCCTGAAAATAGGGCAAAATTACAGATTACGTAAAAAATCTCAATGTATTTTCGCGGAGAAGACTACTGGATAGTCAAAAAGAAAGATCTTCAATCCGAAATTTTCAGGGACAAGTTCGTCAACCATTCTCTTTGTATCATCCGCTACTTTCTTGCCTGCATTTAAAGCGGTAAACGGGGAATCTTGCCGACGAGTCCCTTAATTTGTTGATAGAGTTCCATCAGGCGATCGCCTTCTACCTGAAGTTCAGCCGTGGGATAATTTTCTAAAACTTCTATGAGACTAATATTCTGATCTTCCGTTGCCGAGGAAATGAGCGCGCCCCGTAAGGCTTCTATGTTAGATCGCTGGGAAGGCGTATGAATGACCTCCGCGATCTGTTGTAGCAAATATTTTCCGACAAAACTATTAAGGACTTCAGATAACATAACAGGATCGATATTAAACGATTGATTGAGCCAACGCTGTAGATCTTCTGGCTTTTGATTCGCTAAGTTGAGATAGGACTGGAGCGATGAAGAGACTTCCCCTGTTTTGCTTAACTGACTCAGTTCAGGGATAGAAACCGACTCCCGCAAAATACTGTATTTGAGGATGATCTTTTCGGCAGCTTGACTAGGTAAGGGAAAGCTCGTTGTGAGTGCCATGACCAAAAATAATTTTAGGCAAATCCTTGTCATTGAGCCTGTTCCTCTGAGAATAATCATTTAACCTTTGCTTTTCTTATTTATACTGAGTAAATAGATCTTTACAAAACCTTAGTCCGTGAGACGCTTCTATGACTGTAACGCTTAATCCTCAGATTATGAGGTCAGTTGAACAACTCGATTATGCCGTTACCATTGGGGATGTGGCAACCCAAGCAGGCTTAGAACTGAATGTTACCCAGCAGGGTTTATTGGCCCTAGCCTCGGAAGCAGGGGGACATCTACAAGTGACGGATTCTGGGGATATTCTTTACCAATTTCCTAAAAATTTTCGCACTATTTTACGCAACCGTTTTTGGCGACTGAGACTACAGGAACTTTGGCAAAAGATTTGGGGGGCATTATTTTATCTGATTCGGATTTCCTTTGGTGTTATTTTAATTATCTCGATTATTGTGATGTTTTTGGCAATTGTGGCAATTTTGATTGCTGTTAATTCTAAAGATAGCGATAGTAATTCGGGCGGCGATCGCAATGGGGGTGGATTTTTCTTCTTTCCGACGGATATTTTCTGGATTTTTAATCCTAGCCCCGACTACAATCGGTATGAATCGAGAGCCGGACAGAGCAAATCATCCTCTGCACACTCGATGAATTTTTTAGAAGCTGTTTTTTCCTTTCTTTTTGGAGATGGCAATCCGAACGAGGATTTAGAAGAAAAACGTTGGCAGACGATTGGTACTTTAATTCGGAATCAGGGTGGCGCGATCGCGGCGGAACAAGTTGCCCCCTATCTCGATAATGTCACGAGCAGTAATCAAGAGACAGAAGACTATATTTTGCCCGTACTAGCTCGCTTTAATGGCTATCCTCAGGTTTCTGAGCAGGGTGATCTGATTTATTATTTCCCTGAACTCCAGGTGACAGCTAAAAAACGGACATTAACTGCTATTTCTAGTTATTTGAATGAGAAACGTTGGCAATTTAGCCAAGCCGATAGCGGCCAAATTACGCTCAGTTTAGGCTTGGGAACTGTCAATATTGTTCTGGCTTTAATGTTAGGCGGTTTATTACGAGAATATAGTGCAGGAATTGCGATTGCGAGTTTAATACAGCCTGTTTATGGTGTTTTATTAATCTATGCGATCGCTTTTTTGGCCATTCCCCTCGGACGTTACTTTTGGCTACAATGGCAAAACCAAGGCATTGATAGTCGCAATCAAAAACGTCAAGCTAAGGCAGAATGGTTAACCCTTCCTAATCCTAAATTTCGTCAGAAACTTCAATTTGCAGAAGATTTTGCTGCTGAAAAAGTGATCACGGCGGCGGATATTGCCTATCGCACTGATGAAGATTTACTCGTTCAAGAAGCGGAACAGTCTGACAAAATTGATCAAGAGTGGCAACGTCGTCTAGAATCGCGTTCCTAAACCGTTTTTTCTTCTTCTTGATGTTTCTTTTTTATCTTTAAATTTTGCCATTTTTTAATTCATGTCTGAAATTTCTGAAATCCTTCAGCTTCCCAGTCCCGAAAGTGCGATCGCGTTAGCCGGTCAAGGAGAAGATAATTTAGCCTATCTTGCTCGTCACACGGGAGCCAAGTTGGTGCTTAGGGGTCAGGATTTACAACTCTATGGAGAAGAGAAAAATGTGGAGCGGGCGATGAAAGTCCTGCGATCGCTTTCCACCTATTGGCAAGAGGCAAAAGCCATTTCGCGCCCTGATATTTTAACGGCATTTCAGGCCATGGACAGTGGCCGAACGGAAGAATATCGTTCCCTCCAACAAACGATCCTGGCGAAAACCCGACGGGGTGAAATTATCCGAGCTAAAACCTTTCGACAAAGACAATATGTTAAAGCCATTCAAAGCCATGATGTCACTTTTGGCATTGGCCCAGCCGGAACAGGCAAAACATTTTTAGCCGCAGTTTTAGCCGTTCAAGCCCTATTAAATAATGACTATGAGCGTTTGATTTTAACTCGTCCTGCGGTAGAAGCGGGGGAAAAATTAGGTTTCTTGCCAGGCGATTTGCAACAGAAAGTAGAGCCCTTTTTACGTCCCCTATATGATGCTCTCTATGAATTTATCGATCCTGAAAAAATTCCTGATCTGATGGAACGCAGCAAAATTGAAGTGGCTCCCCTAGCCTATATGCGTGGACGGACACTGAGCAATGCTTTTGTCATTGTTGATGAGGCTCAAAATACCACTCCAGCCCAATTAAAAATGGTACTTACCCGTCTCGGTTTTGGCTCTAAAATGGTGGTCACAGGTGATATTACTCAAACTGATTTGCCCAGTCATCAACCTTCCGGTTTAGTGGTATCCCAATCGATTTTAAAGAATGTAGAAGGTATTGCTTTTTGTCATCTGAGTCAGGCGGATGTGGTTCGTCATCCCTTGGTACAAAAAATTGTAGAAGCCTATGAAAAAGAGGGAAGTTAAATAGGTAATGTTCTCAATTGGAGAATGGGCAATCATCAAAAAATATGACATTTTAAATGAGTATGTTAGGCGATTTAAGCTAACTGTTTTCCCCATACTTTTTATTGATAATTGCTTAATAAATCAATTTACGTAGGCAAATATTCTTGATCAAGGATTTATTTTTAGCTAAAAAGGCATTCTAGCGGAAAAGTTTTGCGGGGAAGATGGGTTTGATTGGCAGTATGATGGGGAACAGTTCATTTTCTTGTTCAATCCTTGTTATGGTTGCTAACTGGTTCAAAGTCTTCCAAAGCCGCAAGATGTCAGCCCTGATTTTTCTGGGATTTGCATCGGGACTTCCCTTCTATCTCTCTAGCAAAAATCCGATCCAGGCTTGGATGAGTGAGGATGGGGTCAGTTTGGAGGCCATTGGCGCGTTTGGGTTGGTCAGCCTCCCCTATTCCCTCAAATTTCTTTGGTCGCCGCTCCTAGATCGCTTTGTCCCTCCCTTTTTAGGACGCAGACGAGGTTGGTTAGTCATTTCCCAGATAGCCTTAATTGTGGCGATCGCAGCCATGGCGTTACAAAATCCGTCCAAAGCCCTGCAATTTCTGGCTATCAATGCTTTTTTAATTGCTTTTTTTAGTGCAACCCAAGATATTTTAGCTGATGCCTATCGCACTGATGTCCTGGAAAAGCCGGAATTAGGGGCGGGAGCGTCTGTCTTCCTATTGGGATATCGTTTAGCCATTATTTTTACGAGTTATTTACCCCTTTGGATTGCTGAACAAACCTCCTGGAATTTCTTTTATTTATTAATGTCTGCTTTAATGATCATCGGTCTGGTCAATTCCTTTTTTGCGCCAGAACCACCGAAAAAAGGAGAGCCGCCCAAGAGTCTAAAGGATGCGATCGTTTATCCTTTTATAGACTTTTTAGAACGAAATGGACTACAAAAGGCAGTTTTTATTTTACTGTTTATTACTATCTATAAATTAGGGGATGCAATGGTTAAAAACCTTTCTACTCCTTTTTTATTGGAGCAGGGTTTACATTTTAGCAAAAGTGACCTTGCCTTACCCGGAACCCTCAGTATTATTGCCACCATTGTGGGGACCTTGGCGGGGGGAGCCATTATGACCAAGATTGGTATTAACCGTTCTCTCTGGATTTTTGCCATTATCCAAGCGGTCGGAAATTTAATGTATTTTGCTTTAGCTTTAGTAGGAAGAAATCATCTTTTGATGATTGGAGCCATTAATGTGGAAAGTTTTTGTTCTGGCTTGGAATCAGCCGCCTTTGTGGCCTTTTTAATGAGCCTTTGTAACCAACGTTTTTCTGCAACTCAATATGCCTTACTTTCTAGTTTAGTTGCCTTCAGTCGAGATATTTTAGTCGCGCCTTCTGGTATTTGGGCTAAGGCAATGGGTTGGCCGAACTTTTTCTTGATGACGGCGATCGCCGCATTACCAGGCTTAATTTTATTGCCCTTTTTCGCGCCTTGGCATGAAAGGGACGATTTAGCCCCCCAACTCACCTCTCGATTTGGCTCTGAAGATGAGGATGAATAGACCATCATCCAAGAACGATTAACACAAAAGTTCTACAAACCTGCATTTACTCAGGAAACTTGAGGCTCGAACTGCTGGAGTTTGTAACGTTATCTAAAGTTCTGTCCGTCCCCTGCACTAAAAGTGAGGAAGTAAAGATATATAAATTGATGTTCCTGGAGCTAAAAAATTTAAAGGGGTAAGGCACTGAATAGACCTTAACCCCCTTGAGTTGCTTGTTATAGTTAGGATCTTTATATCGGCTGATCCCATTTGAACTAATCATTATTATTGACGATATTCAGGAATTGTGTCGAATCCTTAATCTTTTTTTTAGATTTGATCCGGCTAAAGTTTAAAGACTTTTGTTGACTAATGTTACGAATGATGAAGCGTAACCCCCAGTTTCTCAGAAATCCAAACTTCTAGGTTTCGCAGAGAGTGACTTTTGGGTGATAACTCAGGATGTACCATCGGCTCCACTAAAATAGTAAACATTCCCAAACGATTACCGGCCAAGACATCGGTAAATAATCGATCGCCCACCATTGCCACCGTTGATACAGGTAAATTCATGGCTTGAATGGCATAACGAATTTTCCGTCGAGAGGGTTTTCCGGCCCCAAATAGGTAGGGCAAGTTGAGGCTATCGGCAATGCGCCCAATCCGAACCTCGCTAAGATTATTACTCACTAACCAAATGGGAAGGATCGGTCGAATTTTTTCCACCCAGAACTGTAACTCCTCAGAAACATCTGCCCGTCGAAAGGACACTAGGGTTTCATCCACATCTAAGACCAGTCCCTGTAAATGATGACGTTGTAAAATCCTCGGTGTCAGATGCAGGATAGTATTGCCGAGAACAAGGTCGGGTTGCAGGAGTTTGGCTCTAGTCATCAGAAAAATCGGTTTGAAGGTCGTCTCTTGATTGTAACCCTGACGGTTAGACCGATTAGCAGGAAGTAAAAAAAGTCGAAGCATTGTTCTCAGAACTTACGCATTGACAAAAAGACTAAAATGTGCGTGACTTAGTTTGGGTAGCTTTAGATACAATTTTCTCTGAACTCTTGACAAAATCCT
>JBEIFD010000264.1:0-5856 GCA_040382535.1 Merismopediaceae cyanobacterium | reverse complement strand
TGAATAAGGCGTCCCCTTTTTCTTGGCAGGAGCCGACATCATTCAGGACTTCCATTGAGCTTTTGTTTAATGTTGACATTGTTTTCTTTTTCCTTTATGTTTGATGTTATGGCAATAATAGTAGAGTAAAAACGGGGCTATGTTCAGTCTTTAATGATTTTTTCGTTTCCTCTAAGTCCTACACTGTCAGTCTTTGCGGATTTACTCAGACGATACCAGTGCCGAGGATTTACAAGATTTAAGACAAGCCAAAAATGAGCAGATAAATGAACCATCATTTCCCTTAGAAGAAGTCAAGGTGATGCTTGGTATTGACCATCTTTGCTGATTTTATTTGAGTTGATCGCATTTTAAGTAAATTTGTGACGGGCGATCGCTTAGGGTAAAAGGGCAATTTTTTGAGCCAGTTGGGTATGGAGTTTATGACTCGCTTTATAGGCCAGATAATGAGCCTGGGGAATTTTTCCGAGCAGACTTAAATCCCCGATTAAATCCAACAATTTATGACGCACAGGTTCGTTCTCAAAACGTAGCGGAGGATTGAGCCATTTTTCGCGATCGCAGACCAAGGCATTTTCCAAACTTCCGCCTTTAATTAATCCCATAGCCCGCAACTGTTCAATTTGATCCGCAAATCCAAAGGTTCGAGCAGGGGCGATCGCATCTTTAAACGATTCAACCTGGGGATTCCAACTATACCATTGACTCCCGATGGGCTGGTAAGGATAATCCACACCATAGGAAAACAGGAGTTGGGTTGAGGGTAAAGCCGCCACAAACATATCCCCCTCTTGATGCCAAATCGGTTCTATGATCTGTTTTTCAGGAATTAAATTATTGTCAAAAGATTCAATTCCTGCCGCCGCGATCGCCTCCATCCAAATTTTCGCAGAACCATCCAAAAGCGGAACTTCAGGGCCATTAATTTCAATCCGTGCCTCATCAACCCCACTCATGACCAACGCCGCTAAAAGATGCTCAACCGTGCGAACTGTTGCCTCACCTTCCCCCAACTCCGTAGAAAGCATCGCCTCCTGGACAATCCCTAAACTAGCAGGAATTATCGGTTGTCCAGATACATCAGTTCGTACAAAATATCGCCCTTTTCCCAGTCGCGTTGGTAAAATGCTCACCTGAGTTTCCACCCCAGAATGCAAACCAACCCCTTGAATCGTAAAACTTTCTTTGAGCGTATTGGTCATTACCCTAAAATTTCTCCCCAATCCCAAAATTGACCCGCGATCCGCCCTGTTCATTAATCCCGTAATCAATACGAATGGGGCCAACAGGAGATTGAATTCGCACCCCAATTCCATAACCGTAGCCCTGACCAGGTAAACCCCGAATAATCGAGGGAATGCCTGGCACAGCGTCATCCGAACCTAACGTCGAACCGTAGTCAAAGAAGAGTGCGCCGCCTACCGCCGAAATAATGGGAAAACGGTATTCAGCCGTTGCTTGGACATAGCTCCGTCCACTGCCCACATCTCCTTCGGCATAACCCCGCACCGAGTTACTTCCGCCGATAATAAAGGCTTCGTAGGGAGGCAAATCGCCTAAAACAGTCCCTGCTTGGAGGTTAAAGGCCAATGCCTGGGGCTGAGTGCTTTCCGTAAAGCCAAAACTGGTTAAATCCAGCCAATTCACGGGCAGATAGTAACTATAACTTCCCCGTAAACGGTTGAATAAAATACTCCCCGAACCAACGGGAGCGGTTTGTTCCATCCCAAAACGAATCACCGAACCACTGGTGGGTTGCAAAGGACTATTACGAGTATCCTGGGACGCGCCTATGGAGAAAATCCAGAGATCATCGATCCCACTAGGACTGAAGGCTAGATTTTGGGAGCCATAGCCATTGAGGGGGGCAGACAAGGGAGCAATATCACCATCTCCGTCCGTCAGTTCCACGTGCTGGTAGGAAAATCCTGCCGATCATCGCCAATCGGGAGCGGTAAAAATATCAGGAGCGAGGGGACGGAAAAAAGTGACACCTAAACCAGTACGGACGACTCTAGGACTATCCAGATTATCTAGGGTTCTAATAGAAGAGTCATTTCCGTCATAAACCAGGGAAATGGTACGACGACGGAAACCGTTGACGGTATAGGCGGTGCGATAGGGGTCTCCCGCAATCCAAGGATCGGTGAAATTGACATCAAACAATAATTCCCGTTGTCCCACTTGCAATTCCGTTCCAAAGGTTTGGGCATTTCCTCCCAAATTCTTTTCTTGATAACTCAAGGTGGCAAAGAGTCCACTGGTGCTACTAACCCCGCCTCCAGCCGCGATGGAACCTGTATTGCCTTCTACCACATCTACATTGACAATCACTTCCCTGGGATCGGTACCAGGATTAAAGGAAAAACGAGCATCCTCAAATAACCCTAAGCCATAGATTCGTTGTAAATCTCTTTGGGCTGTATTGCGGTTAAAAACATCCCCAGGCTTTAATTGCATTTCACGGGTAACGATGAACTCACGGGTTCTGCCTGTTGCGGGTTCATCTTCTGCATTAAAAAAGCGGACTTGAATATTTTCCACAACCCCTTCGGAAATGACAAGCGTAACCTTGCCGTCTTCTCCGACCTTGGGAGCGCCCACGACTTGGGCTAAGTCATAACCGTTGGTAGAATACCATTCATTAATTTTTTTGATGCCCTCTTGTAACTCTCTCAGGTTCAGGATTTTACCGTATTGTTCAGAAAAAGTTGTCTTAAGGATATCATCGGGTAAAACTTTGGCTTTATCGGTGGCAGGAACGGTTTCAATGACGACGGATTGAAGGACGGGGTTGGGTTGAACCGCAAAGGTGACTCGGACTCCGAGGGGGGTATCTTCGGGGCTAACTTTGACATTGCCAAAATAACCTGTGGCATAAATGGCGTTGACATCTTCCTGTAACTGCGATCGCGTCGCTGTCCGTCCAGGTTTGGTACTAACAGTGTTATAGACTAATTTTTCGAGTTCTGGGGTCGCTCCACTGACAACAACTTCACTGACCAACACACGCGCCTCCGTTGTTGCATCGGGTTGGGCGGACTCATTGGGCGGAGTTGTGGTAGGAGAAGAATCGAAGGAAGGGAGTTGTTGGGAAGGTTGTTCTGTGGGGATTGGCGTATCGATCGCAGGAGCAGGAACGGCTTCTGGCTTCGGTGTTTCGCCTGTAGGAGTAGGAACGGCTTCTGGCTTCGGTGTTTCGCCTGTAGGAGTAGGAACCGCTTCTGGCTTCGGTGTTTCGCCTGTAGGAGCAGGAACCGCTTCTGGAGTCGGTGTTTCGGTTGCAGGAGCAGGCGTTGCTTCTTGAGCTAAGAGGAGATTAGAACTAAAAAAATTGGTAGTTTTAGGAAACTTATTCGTGCTTATCGGGTCAAAATTAACGGGTATTGATTTAAAGGGAAAGGTCGGTTCCGTGCTTGATTGGGGAGAATGAGACTCGTTTGCTCCCTTGGCAATAGTTGGCACAAGTACCAAGCCAGTTGTCATCAATAGCAGGCTGAATAATGGAGAGATATACACGTTTTTATTGTTGTTTAACACGTCCTAACACCCAATCAAGCAATAAAGTGAGCAAATGTAAATTAACTTTCTATATAAGGTACTACGGTTTGACGATCGCACCACAAATTATCCCTAGATAAAGCGTGACTAAAGTACAGTTATTGTCTTCAGTCTTGACTTTTTCCGAAATAGAATGTTCCTGATCTAGATTTAGACGGAGACCTGGGCGATTTGTTCTAAGACCCGTTTTTGTACCTGTTGATAGGCCGACTCAACTTGGCCGAGATCCCGTCGGAAGCGGTCTTTATCTAAAACCCTGGCCTGGGGATCGGTCTGGGATTGATCCCATAATCGACAGGTATCGGGACTAATTTCATCGGCGAGCAAGATTTGTCCTTGGGAATCTAAGCCAAATTCTAATTTAAAATCTACCAGGGTAATATTACACCGATTAAAAAAGTCTTTTAGGTATTCGTTAATCTGTAATGCTTTAGACTGCAATTCTTCTAATTGTTCGGCAGTCGCCACCGCCAACACTAAAATGCGATCGCGGGTCAGGAGCGGATCACCGAGCGCATCATCTTTTAAATAAAATTCCACCAGGGGAAAGGGTAAAACAGTACCTTCCGATAAACCCGTTTGCTTACAAAGACTCCCTGCGGCGATATTTCTGACCACCACTTCGAGGGGTAAAATTTTCACCGATTTAACCCGCATCTGATTAGGCAAGAGTGTGTCGAGAAAATGAGTCGCAATTCCCAAGGATTCTAACCAGCGAAACAAAGCGGCAGAAATTGCACAATTAATTTCGCCTTTTCCTTGGATTTGTCCGCGTTTTTGGGCATTAAAAGCCGTTGCATCATCCTTAAAAACAGTCAAAAGAATCTCTGGATCATCAGTCGGATAGAGAATCTTTGCCTTACCTTCGTAGAGTTTTTCCATGAGTCCTATCGAACACAAATGCTTTGCTTGACCATCTTACCCCACGACCGCAAGGTTGTCCGTCTGAGCTAGGGCGGAGAAAAAAGTGACTCTTTGCCCACAGTCATCAAGCCTATCAATATTCAATCCAAATATTGATCGACTAAGCTTTTAAGCTTTTCTTTGGTAATGGCACCTTCCGATGAAATGAGTTGGGTTAGGCATTAGGCTTGAGAGAATTGAACGGGACAACTTTATCCTAACTCTCACACGAATATTTTGAGGTTGGGAGGTTGGCAAAGAGGATGATCTCAAAAAAGATCGGACAAAATTGAATCAATTATGTCCTAGATTTGGGGGGATTTTTAGGGGGTGAGTGGCTGAAAGGTTGATTCTTCGTTGGCGGCGATCAAAAAAGGGCGTTTTCTGAGGACATAATTGTAACTGTTATGTCTTTTTAAGTTGGATTTAGGGGTTGCGCTGAGAATGAAGATTGTTTACAGTTATCTCAAGAGACGTTGAATATGACGTTTCACAAAATCTTAATCATTTTATTAATGGAGTCAATTATGGCCAGAATCAGAATTAATGACATCGAATCTGCTAGTCTTGCTTCCGAAAGTTATCTAAACGATTTACAAGAAGTGGAAATGACTTCTGTGAAAGGAGGCTGGGGCTGGATAATATGGGTCGCGGTGGCAATCAGGGCCGCCATACTAGGCCAAGCACTGACACAGGAATCGCCTAGTCAACCTGGCCCTGAGCAGAAAAGTATTACAGATTATTCTGGTTGGGATTATTCTTATTCTGATAACAGCGGTGGTAACAATACCTTCTAAATTACTTACAGCAATTTTGTTAGGATTTACGCATTAATACAATAATAAGATTGTGTAGCAATAAAATTGACTTATCTGAAGCACATCAAGAAATCTGTATAAAAGGAAAAATTTTTCGGTAAATCTCACTAACTTTACTGAAAATCTCGCCGAAAGTAACGCTGGATGCCAATTTTTTTGATACACAAGAAACAATTTTTGTCAGTGCGTAAATTCTATTTTTTTTAACGTCAGAAACTATTCTCGTTAAACTCAATACAAAGAATTAAGGCTTACTGCATAGGAGTTTCAGCAAAATAGAATCTAGAGATTAAAAGAATAAAGACACTAACTGATTTCATTCACTTTTCTCAAATCACAATATTGAGTTGTGGATAGGTAATCAGTTTGTTAACTTGGCAATGATTTCCAATTGCTCGCTTTGTTGTGTCAGCCAGCCATCTAAAAAATCAGACAGAATTTTTAAGCGTAACATCGTTTCTAACTCTGGCTTAATAATCTCCTCAACAAAAATCACATGAACCCCCTTCGCGGTTATCACAGGTTTTAACAACTGCGGAGGCTTGGCCGCAAAAACCGCCGCACTAACCTCTGG
>JBEIFD010000263.1:0-5872 GCA_040382535.1 Merismopediaceae cyanobacterium | reverse complement strand
CCTTGCTCTGATATCCGTTTACCTCAGCAATAGCTTCTAATTCAGACTGGGTACCCGTCATGCGATTAAATCGTTCAGTCCTGTTGGAGATTTTACCAAAAGTTACCGAGTAAGGGCTATATTCGTAAGAAAGCGCATCCCAATCATCACCACCTCCAATAAAATTAGAACCCTCCCAATCTATTAGGAGATCGATTCCAGAATCGCCATATATAGTATCATTTCCAGCATTACCCCGTATAGTGTCACTTCCAGAACTACCCCAAAGAATGTCATTCCCATTCCCACCATTTAGATTATCATTGTCATTTCCCCCGTCTATTTTATCATCACTTCCATTTCCGTAGATAGTATCATTACCTCCCCAACCTCTCAACCAATCAGTACCATCGCCACCATCTATGACTCCTGAGTTGTCTCCATTCGACCATACCCAACCATTCCAATCAGAATCGTTATACCCAGTTACGTTGCCTGTTCCCAAATTATTCTGCTCAATTTTAACAAGCTGACCATCCAACATCACCATCGCCGAATCATCCTCAGCCTTCAAAGCGGCTAACTGTTGCTCAGTGATAGTCTTCCCCTGCACCAAGCGCGCAAAAATATCTCCTTCATCCCCCGCACTATCCGTCACATTAATTTTGGAATCTATATAATGCCCGTACTCCTCCAGCAACACCGCTGCAATGACACCGACATTATTCACATTGGCATCAATAAACTCCTGCGATAGATAAATCTTCCCCGTAGCTAAAGCAAAAGCCCCATTCGCTCCATTAATCTCCGAACGATTGCGAACCTCAATGGGAGGGAAACCCGAAAAATCACCCTTTGCCCAAGTCGCCCGAAAAGAACTCGCATCAGCACTCGCCCCAAAAGCAGTAGAGATGACACTATTGAAAAGAATATCATTACTAGCAAATTGTCCGAGTTGGTACCAAACAGAGGCCAAAGCCTGATTAAGAATGGGAGAAAGCAAATTTTGAGTCGTCATAGTTGAATTTTTGAAAAATCATGGTTGAGTTGAAGCGATCTGAAAACAACAAATAACTTATTGTTCTCGTTTAAAAAACGCTTACACCTATATAGACGATCTCAGTCGTCAATTTCTGAATTTTCGGATCAGATATCAATCTCTCCCTTGATTGATCCCTTGCAAAATTAGAATGGTTCTCAATTCTATCCACTATTTTGTCAATTCTATCTACTTTCTTAAGCAGATCTTCTGAGTTAGGCAAGAAATTTAGCCTTTTTGACCTATTCCACCGCCCATACTCAAACCTAAGCACAAATGCTTACTCTGCAATGTTTACAAGCCCTCTGACCAATTTCAAAAAATTCTCAAAAATACTGCACAATTTTGGGATGATTTTTCTGAAGCACACTAGAATTTGTAACAAAACATACAAAATATCTCAGGGCATGGGCAAAACCTCTTGCACCCATCGTTATAAAAACTCGAAAAACAGAATCAGTGGTTAAAATTAAAGTGATATTCTATGATTTGATCAATAAAAGGCATTAATATGGAATCTTTATCCTTGCCAGAAGTAACACGGAATCTTGATAATCTCATCAACAAAGTCTCAGAAAATCATCAACCCGTGATGATCAAAGGCAGTGAAAATGAGGTGGTTGTCGTGTCAAAAGAAGATTGGTCAGCTATCCAAGAAACCATTTATCTTAATTCAATTCCTGGCTATATTGAGTCAATTTATCAATCAATTAACAGTTCAAGAGAAGAATGGGTTAATGCTAAAGAGTTAGGATTATAATCGTGTGGGAAATTATTTTAAGTAAAAAAGCTCAAGAGGATTTAGATAAACTCACCAAGATTGGACTTTTTGATAAATCTAAAGAACTCGTTGCTATCCTCAGAGAAAACCCGTTTCTTAATCCTCCTTATTATGAAAAACTGGTGGGAAATTTGAAAGGATGCTATTCACGCCGAATTAATATCAAGCATCGCTTAGTTTATCGAGTAATCAAGGAAACTAAAACCGTTGAAATTTTAAGAATGTGGTCACATTATGAATAGTTGAATTGAAATTAGTCATTGTGTTGCTTTACCCAATTGATAACCGTATTGTGAGAAACTCCCGTTTCCCGCTCGATCGCCCGATAACTCATTCCTTCAAAATATAAATTAAGACAACGTTCTTTCATTTCTGATGAATAACCCTTAACAGAATGGGAATGAATAAACTGGCGATCACAATTTTTACAGTAATAATTTTGCTTGCCCCTTTTCTGGCCGTTTTTGCAGACGTGGATAGACTTACAATAAAGACATTCCAAATCTTGATTTGATTTGATTTCTAAGAATGTAGAATCATTTTCTTCTAAAAGATAAGTGTTAATCTGGGGTTGCAAAATTGCTCTAGCTTGGGAGATACGTTTATAAGCGTTATCTCTAGAAATGCCAAGTTTTTTTGCAATATCAGCATAGGACATTTCTTCCTCAAAGCGCATCAAAAAAGGCGATCGCAGTCGCATCGGTAAAGCATTAATCGCCAAACGAATCCTGATTTCTAACTCATCACTCAAAAGTGATAATTCCAGTGGATCAACTGCTACATTTGTTTCTGAAAACTCTTCAATACCTTCAATCGCGATCGCTCTTCTATTCTTAGCACGATGGATATCCATACAAACATTATAGGCAAAACGCATTAACCAGGCTTGAAGATGGGTAACGCGATCGGCATGAAGAAATAATTGATCCCAAGCTTTGAGCGTGATCTGAGAAAACGCATCCTCAGCATCCTCCACATTGCCATTCATCCAAATTAAACAATTTTTTTGCAAACAATTCTCGTAGGGCAGCCACAATTGCCAAAAAACTTGGCGATCGCATTGAGATAAACTTTTCAGCAGAAGAAGTTCTGTCGATGAAGAAATTGGCATCAGTCGCCTAGCCACTGATACTTTTCCTGAAGTCAGGATTTCGGGCGACTAGTGGTAAGATGAAAAGTCGATTCTCTGTACTCCACCGAATCCAGGATAATAGATAAAGCATCCCCCCTGTGTCTGGTCACGGAAGGTAATCTTTTTAGATGAGTTCTACCCTAGCGAAAATGCCCGATTCCCCCGCTCCCGTTGAGTCCCAACCGATTATTTTAAAAACCTTACCTGATTTTCCTATTTCAGGGGAGCGTTGTGCGGCCCGCATCCAACAACAACTTGATTTATTGCTCTTGGCGATCGAAGCCTTGGAACTGGGCGGCTCTGAACAGATGTTGGCAACCGTCGAGCAGCTTGATTTACAAACGATTATTAACCATCGATTGACGCTTTGGAGATTACGCTCCACCAATCCCTGGCGACGTTCCTATAATCGAGTCCCCTTAACCCTGGAACAGGCTAAGTCTTTAGTGATCTTAGCCAGCCATCGGGCCAAACAACTAACGGTGAAAATTCGTCAACTGTTGTTAGCAGAACAACAAATGCGGGAAAAAGGCTTGCCTGTCGCTAATCATTTTCTGTTATCTGAGTATTTAGACCAATTCCGTTCCCATTTTCGGAGTCGGATGAATGTGCGCCGCGCTAAGGTTTCTATTTATCTTGAGTCGGAAGAGGAGTTAAATGAATTTGCGTTGTCGTTATTAAAGCAATTGTTATTTTGTACGGGAACAACGGGAATGCAACGGTTTTGGATTAGTTTGTTTGATGGAGAGGTCGCATGAATATTCGTCGTCAATATAGTCTGCCCAATTGCACGCTTGTCCTAGAGGGATTGAGCGATATGAATAATCCCCTAGATAATAATCTTTCCATTGTGGTGAATGTGGAATGTTATTTTGCGACAATTAATCAAAAATTAGAAGGCGGACGGGCTTTTTTAGAAAGTTTAGTGAAGGCCGTGAATGCCTATGCTCAAGAGTGTTTGAGTGGGGTACACCATCCCAGGGAATCGGGGGAAGAGGGCGATCGCGTCGAATTGACGGCCTTAGACAATGGATTTTTGCACCGTTTGACTTGGTATTCTTCGGCAGAACCTAAGACAGAACCTGTTTCTTTAGATCTCACAACGGTACAATTTTTTGATTTAGTCGAAGCCGTTGATCAATTTATCGCTGATAGTCAAGCTCTCCCCGATTTTTCAATTAAGCTCCAACCCGTTTCCCGTCGTTATCGTCAACCCGATGAACCTCTGGTTCAACGAGCCATTCCTGCCACAATGGGCCTAGTGGGCATTGCGATCGCCACTTTAATGGTCTATTTTCTGCCTATTCCCGAAGTCAAAAAACCCGAACCCAAACCCCAGACCAGTCCGACTCAAACCGCACCAACAGGACAAACCCTACCTCCTGGCGCGGCTCCCCAACCGCCAAAACCCTAAAAAAAGAAGGGAAAAAGTTTTCCTAAATTTTCAAGATAGAAAATGTCAAAAAATGTTAAAACTATCTTAAGATTAAACACATAATGCAACATTAAGTTTGTTAATTATCCACTAAAAATTTAAGGAATAACTTAGGAGGACTTTTATGGCTCTTGTACCCATGCGGCTATTGTTAGACCACGCGGCCGAGCATAATTACGGGATTCCCGCATTCAACGTCAATAACCTGGAGCAAATCCTTGCAATCATGCAGGCGGCTCATGCAACCGACAGCCCCGTTATCTTACAAGCTTCTCGTGGGGCGCGGAGCTATGCTGGTGAAAATTTCCTCCGTCATCTGATCCTCGGTGCGGCAGAAACCTATCCCCATATCCCCATTGCCATGCACCAGGATCACGGCAATAGCCCTGCAACCTGTTACTCTGCAATCCGCAATGGCTTTACCAGTGTAATGATGGATGGTTCCCTCGAAGCCGATGCGAAAACTCCTGCCAGCTTTGACTACAACGTAAGCGTTACGGCGGAAGTCGTGAAAGTTGCCCACGCGGTTGGCGCGAGTGTGGAAGGTGAATTGGGTTGTTTAGGTTCCCTCGAAACGGGTCAAGGTGAAGCAGAAGATGGTCACGGTTTTGAAGGAAAACTGGATCATTCCCAACTGTTGACTGATCCCGAAGAAGCGGTTGAATTTGTCACCAAAACTCAAGTTGATGCCCTCGCGGTTGCGATCGGAACCAGTCACGGTGCTTACAAATTTACCCAAAAACCCACAGGTGAAGTTTTGGCTATCAGCCGCATCAAAGAAATTCACCAACTTCTGCCCAATACCCACTTGGTTATGCATGGTTCTTCTTCCGTTCCCCAAGAGTGGATTGATATGATCAACCAATACGGCGGTAAGATTCCTGAAACCTATGGTGTACCCGTTGAAGAGATTCAAGAAGGTATCAAGAATGGAGTTCGTAAGGTCAATATCGACACTGACAACCGTTTAGCAATTACGGCGGCTTTCCGTGAAGCGGCGGCTAAAGATCCTTCCAACTTTGATCCCCGTCACTTCCTCAAACCTTCTATCAAATATATGCAGCAGGTTTGTGCAGAACGTTATCAACAATTCTGGACAGCAGGCAATGCCAGCAAAATCAAACAATTGACATTGGATGATTATGCGGCTAAATATGCCAAAGGTGAATTAAGCTCGACTGCTAAACAAGCGGTTGCGGTTTAATTTTCTCGCTACGAGGACATTCTATTGAGGACATAATATATTATGTCCCTACAAATATATCTAAAGATTTATTCTCTCTTTACTCGTTAAGGAGAGATTTTTTTCGGTTGATTTGGCTTAGAGTTGAGGATGGTGGTGAAGAAAATTGCGGATTTATCGACTAAAGCGAGAATTTTGGGTTAGGATAATGAATAATGAAGGTTATTGTCATTTTATAAACAATACCTTTGCCAATTTAGTCCAGAGAGTAGAGAAGACTTTAACGGTAAACTTTCTTTCAAGCGAGGCTTGGCAAAAGTAGT
>JBEIFD010000262.1:0-5886 GCA_040382535.1 Merismopediaceae cyanobacterium | reverse complement strand
CCAGAGAGGATTATGAAAAACTTATTCACTGGTCTTCTGAAGAATTTTTTCTATTACAACAACCTTGGTCTTTAGAAGCCTATCAACATCAAAACCAAGTAATTAAAGAAAACAAAGAATACTTGGTAGAAAAAATTGCTGAATATAAAAAGGAACCAAACGATGGTTTACTCAGCTATTTAATCAACCAAAAAAATATTGAAAATCAGCTTACAGAAGAGGAAATCATTAGCACCTGTATTTTGATTAACACGGGAGCTCAGGACAGCACAAGAAGTTTAATTGGTAATGGCATTTTAGCACTTTTAAATCACTCGGAAAGTTTGCTTTATCTCCAACAAAACCCAAACGTAATTAAAAATGCTGTAGAAGAATTTGTTCGTTACGATAGCCCTATTCAATACGTTGCTCGCAGGGCAATGGAAGATATTGAAATCGCAGGAAAGCTCATCTCTAAAGGTGATACTGTTATCATCTATATTGGGGCGGCAAACCGTGATCCTGAAGAATTTACTAACCCCGATCAACTTGATTTTAATCGTCGGAATCGTCATATTGCTTTTGGGGGAGGAATTCATCATTGCTTGGGGATCTTTCTTGCTAAAGTTGAAGCACAAATTGCGATTAATACCCTAATACAAAGCTTGCCTAATATTCGCATTAATACAGATAAACTAGACTGGCATGAAAGCATCACTTTAAGAGGCTTAAAAACTCTTCCTGTCAGGTTTAATCCTGTTGGTTAACTTCGTTGAAAGCTAATAGAATAAGCGATCGCGTTTTTGTACTAAGTAAGAGAATCATCTTCTACAGATAGGCGATCGCACTGATAGATTTTTGTACTTGTTGAGTAGATGATTGTTCTATAAAATTGTGAATCTTAATCAAAAGTGGGAAATTTGACAAACTTTCTTGAGCTTGATCGAGTTGGAATAGGAGTTCTTTTGCTGATGTTAGTAAAGATTGATAAAATTCGTTGAGATCACTAAAAAATAATTTTTGTTTTCCGTAACTAACTTTAAAACCATTCAAAACAGTTTCAAAAGTAATAACATCTGGTTCTTCGACTATTTCAAGGGTTATTTTACTTTGATTTTGTAAGCTTTTGTAGCCGTCAATTAAAACATCAAACCAAGAATCTAGATAGGTAGATTGAACCGATAATCGAGTTTGATCATTTGTAATAATAATATCGCCGATAGGATCGTTGGGGTCAATTCCCTCATCTTGATCAAGTGTAAATAAAATTTTCATATTTTTGAATTAATATCTAATATGAACTGAACGAAGATTACCAAGAGGATTAAGAACAACTCTCACTCTAACTACTTGTTCACCGATTATAACGTTTTTTTCAAAGACCTTTCTGCCACTGGGGTTATTAATTAAGTTTTCAGGATTTTGAGCTATATTTTTTCCTAGTGTAATTAAATTATCAAGGGTGGTGGTAGAATCGTATTTCTGAAATTCTGGCAAATGTTTACTGATGTGTTTAAGATTTTTTTTGGTGATGTTTTTGGGGAAATCAGAAATTTTTTTGCTCCTTAGAAAGTTATTTTACCAGTAAATTATACAACGTTTTAGATACGGTCGGGGGGACATTGTCCAGGTAACGCCCCCTTGTATGAGTTATCGCTCTTTAAAAGTAGGATAGAAAACGGCGATCGCACTAAAAGCTAATAAAATAAGCGATCGCCGTTCTAGTTAGGTTAAATAGCGATCGCTTCTTTGTTAAGTTAGCTCAACAAGTTAAGGTTAACTAAGCTGTGTAAATCTTCCAAATAGCACGATTATAGTAATTAGCATCAGCCCCGACCACGTTGGGACTTGCAAAACCACTAGAAGCTAACCAACCACCTTCTGCTCCGCGATCGCCCTTAATAGGACTGCCATCGGAGAACAGATAACGCTTAGTCTCTAGATTTTCAATGAAAAAACCACCATTAGTAGGAATAATCTTCCAGAGAGCGCGGTTATAGTAATTAGCATCAGCCCCAACCACTTTAGGACTTGCAAAACCACTGGAAATCAACCAGCCGCCTTCATTACCTCGGTTGCCTTGAATTACGGGGCCGTCAGAAAACAAATAACGTTTTGTCTCTAGATTTTCGATGAGGAAATATTCACCAGAAGGGATAATCTTCCAATAAGCGCGGTTATAGTAATTAGCATCAGCCCCGACCACGTTGGGACTTGCAAAACCACTAGAAGCTAACCAGCCACCTTCTGCTCCGCGATCGCGCGTAATAGGACTACCATCAGAGAACAGATAACGCTTTGTTTCTATATTTTCAATGAAAACAGTCTTATTGATTAGTTCATTAATAGTTGCATTAGCAGAGGTTATGGGGGGTTTATAAGTTCCGCTAATGTTATCAATTTGAAGACCTGTGGGGCCACCGATGCTATGGAGTTTGAACTCTATAGTATTAGTACCAACGACAAATCCAGTCGAAATTGAGAAGCGTTGGATATTTGTCCAAGAACTTAGGGGAACAGGATTACCTACCGACACCCCATTAACCAAAATGTCTGTAATCCGATCATCTACAGCAATTTGACCAACAATTGACGCTTCAGAAAAACTGGGTAGGGTAAAGGTCGTTGTATAGCTATAGTCCCCAACAGGGCCAGTGGAAGAAGCCGTGTTTGGGCCAATCCATCGGGCTGTTTGAGTATTGGCAATCCAGTTGATCGGTGCTAAATCTTTGTTTGGAGTTGTCACCCCAGGGGTTACAGTTCCCGCAGGATAGGTCGCCAAGGTATAGTGAGAGTCAGCAACACTATCACCTAAAATCTGACGGGCGTTATCAACCCCTGTATTGTAAAGGTCAGTGATGGTGTAAAGCTCAGGCTTGGTTTGAGGCTCAATTGGTTTAGTCGTTTCAACAGTCTTAGTTGTCGCAGAATAACTAAGGGTCAGCTTACCAGTGTTATTGCCATAATATTTTTCATCATCGTTGATGACGAAAGATACCGTGTCTCCCGGTTGCAATTCAAAGCTCTGTTGTTTACCACTAACAGTAGATTTTGTGTTCCCCTTAGCATCCTTAATTTCTCCAACGAGGGCGGCTGGATTCAATGTGGGATACTTAAAATTATATTTTTCATCGTTTTTGTCACGGGGATAACCATCTCCATCAACTGGCGTTTTATACTTAATTAGGCTGGGGTCAGATGTTTCAAAGTTAATTAAAGACCATTGACCTGTTGCTGTAAGGGTTATTGTAATTGTGCTACTCGAATCATTCGCTAGAGCAGGTGGGTTTTTAATCTGTGTAGCGAGTAATTCAAGAGATCCAGTTTGAGGGGCAGAATTAATGGAACTTAAAGACATGAACGGGAATACTCCTTACCAATTTAGGATTTTTATTTGAAAATTAAATCTTCAGAAATTAGCTGTAACCCTGATCTACTTATAGATCAAGACGATCCAAGGCAGACTCATGGTTATTTATGACTTAAACTTCACAGCTTGACTTAGGTTAAATTGGTTGTGTATATTTCGTCAAGTAACTATCGCAACTTAAAGATAAAAAACTTCATGATGAGAGAAGCGATCGCAATCATTGGTATGGGATGTCGTTTTCCTAGTGCAAATAATCCCAATGAATTTTGGCGAGTTAATCGAGATGGAATTGATACTATTACAAAAGCTCCCAGCGATCACCCTACAGAAATGACAGGTTGGGGTGGATTTGTGAAAGGAATAGATAAATTTGACGCGGCATTTTTTGGAATTTCTCCTGAAGAAGCGATAAAGATTGATCCTCAACATAGATTGTTATTAGAAGTAACTTGGGAAGCCTTAGAAGATGCAGCGTTAGTTCCCGCTAATTTAGCAGGTACAAATACGGGTGTATTTACTGGAGCTACTGGTAGTGAATACCTGAAATTGCTAAATGAAGATCCCGCTTTTTCTGCCACTATTGGAACCGTCGAATGTATGTTAGCAAATAGGGTTTCTTCCTACTTTGATTTTCGCGGGCCAAGTCTGGTGATTAATACCACTTGTTCTTCTGCCCTCGTGGCGATAGATCAGGCTTGTCACAACCTATGGAATGGGGAAATTTCTTTGGCCTTAGTTGGTGGTACAAATCTAACTTTTTCCCCCGTGATTGCCTCTAGGTTTGCCAATGCGGATTTACTTTCTGCCGATGGTCGTTGCAAAGTTTTTGATGCTAAAGCAGATGGTTATGTTCGCGGTGAAGGAATCGGAGCCGTTGTTTTAAAACGTTTATCCCAGGCTCAAGCAGACCGCGATCGCATTTATGCCGTAATTCGAGGAAGTGGCGTTAATCATAATGGCAGTGGTAATGGCTTGACTGCACCTAATATGCAAGCCCAGATTGATCTATTGCAAAAAGTTTATCAACAGGCTAATATTGATCCCAATTCTATTAATTATATTGAAGCTCATGGTACAGCAACAGCGATCGGAGATGCCCTAGAAATGAAGGCGATAGGGGCAGTGGTCGGCAAAGATCGAACTCCCGATAATCCCTGTCGAGTCGGTTGTGTGAAAACCAATATTGGTCATACAGAAGGTGCTTCAGGTATTGCAGGTTTAATTAAAGTCGCTCTCTCCCTTTACCATCGCCAGATACCCCCTAACTTACATTTTCAAGAGCCTAATCCTGCCATTCCTTTTGCAAAACTAGGACTAAAAGTACAAGAAAGCTTAGAAACTTTACCCGAAGAAACAAAGCTAATTCGAGCAGGAGTGAGTGCTTTTGGTTTAGGCGGAACGAATGCCCATGTGATCTTAGAATCAGTGCCATCTCAAACACAAGCTGAACCTAATCTTTTGCCCTTACAAATTTTCACCCTAAGCGCAAAAACTCCCACTGCGTTACAAGCCTTAGCTGAACGTTACCAAGCTTTTCTAGAAGATAATCCTGAAACCACTTTGTCCGATCTCTGTTTTACGGCTAATACTAAGCGATCGCAATTTAAACATCGTCTAGCGATTATCACTAAATCCAAAGATCAATTAAAAGATCAACTCAATCTTTATATTAATAAACAATTGTCATCAGGCGTATTCAGTGGACAAATTACAAGGCGAAAACCTTCACTAATTTGTTTTATTTTTTCTGGAAACAGCCAGCAAATTAAGCTGATTATTAAATTATTTTATAAAAGTCAGCCAGTTCTGTATTCTCTTCTAGAACCATTGGAATTGATTCTTCATTCTCATCTAGACAAATCTTTTTTAGAATTGATTGAAGAAGAGAATTTAGACAATCCCCTTCATAGTCAACTGGTTGATTTTCTTTGTGAGTACGCGATCGCTCAATTGTGGCGATCCTGGGGAATTGAACCTGGGGTGGCGATCGGTTATGGTACAGGAAACTATACAGTTTTAGTATTAGCAGAAATTTTGACCTTAGAAGATATAATATCTCTAATTTTGGAAAGGTCAGACCTAAAATCAACTCAGAATTTTCAACCTGCAAAAATTCCTATCGTTTCATCTATTACTAGTAATATAATTCAAATTAACCAAATAATCAATTTTGAACAATGGAAAAAAGAATTTGATTTTACGAAAAATAATATAAAAAATTTACCTAATTCATTATTAGATTCCAGTCAAATATTGTTAGATATCTGTTCCATTCAAATTAAAAATTATGACATCGAAACTATAGAGAATCACAATATAAACGGTGATAATTTAACTTCTTTATTTTCTACTTTAATCAAATTTTGGTTAGTGGGGATAAAAATTGATTGGTCTAAAGTTGAAGATTATAAACAATGCTATCCGATTTCCCTTCCTACTTATCCTTTTGAGCGTCAATCATACTGGATTAGTTCATCATTAAAAATATCAAATAACCAGAGCGATAGCCAAACCACACCTCATCAAGATATATCAGT
>JBEIFD010000261.1:0-5900 GCA_040382535.1 Merismopediaceae cyanobacterium | reverse complement strand
TTCTCCCCAAATCTCAGGGAATAACGTAGTCTGGCAGGGGCAGGTTTACGATTACGATTATAACGACTATAATACTGAAATATATTTCTGGAACGGTAGCACCACTACTCAACTAACCAATAATTCTACTAGTAATGATTCTCCCCAAATATCAGGGAACAATGTCGTCTGGGAAGGTTACGATAGCAATGGCAATGACTATGAAATTTATTTCTGGAATGGTAGCACTACTACTCAACTAACCAATAATTCTACTAGTAATTATTCTCCCCAAATATCAGGGAATAATGTGGTCTGGGTAGGTTACGATGGCAATGACGATGAAATTTATTTCTGGAATGGTAGCACTACTACTCAGGTCACCAATAATTCTACTAATGATGATTCTCCCCAAATATCAGGGAATAATGTCGTCTGGGAAGGTTACGATGGCAATGACTATGAAATTTATTTCTGGAATGGTAGCACTACTACTCAACTAACCAATAATTCTACTAGTAATTATTCTCCCCAAATATCAGGGAACAATGTCGTCTGGGAAGGTTACGATAGCAATGGTTATGATTATGAAATTTATTTCTGGGATGGTACCACTACTACTCAAGTCACCAATAACTCTACCGATGATTATTCTCCCCAAATCTCAGGGAATAACATAGTTTGGTACGATAGCTTCGATTATTACGATCCGTACATGGGATACGGTTTCCAAGTCAGGAATGTTTACCAAGAAACAGTTAGCAAAGAAAGCTTCACTACCACAGCTTCCTTAGACACCATTAATGCTCGTGGCGGCGATGACCAAGTTACTAGCACTTTTGCTAGTCTTCAACAAAATGACATTCTTAAGGGTGGAACAGGTACAGATACCCTAATCATTACAGCAGGAACCTCTGCTAAAAGCGTTGCTATTGATCTAAATAATTCCGCCAGTCAAGTTCTCAATCCTTCAGGAACAACTATCTCTGGATTTGAACGATTTGATCTAAGTAGCTTTTTAGGAACAACCAGTTTCCTGGGAACAGCCGATAATGATTGGATTAAATCAGGAGCAGGCAATGATGATTTAGGCGGCGGAGATGGCAACGACTACCTTAATGGTGGTAAAGGTGCAGACCTATTAGGTGGCGGCAAGGGTGACGATACCTACATCGTTGATAATTCAGGAGATATAATTGCTGAATTTTTAAATAGTGGCACTGATACCGTTGAATCTTCCCTGACTTGGACACTAAAAGCTAACCTAGAAAACCTTACTTTAACAGGTTCCGCTAATCTTAATGGCACAGGAAATTCCCTCAACAATACCCTAACAGGTAACACAGGTAATAATATCTTGGATGGAGGTGCAGGAACAGACCGATTAGTCGGTGGCTTGGGTAATGATACTTATCTGGTTGACACTAACCGCGATGTCGTGGTTGAAAAGCCAGGAGAAGGAAAAGATACTGTTCGATCAACAGCAACCCATACTCTCACTGATAATGTAGAAAATCTGGCTTTACTGGGAACCACTAATATTAACGGAACTGGTAACGGTTTCGATAACCTAATTACAGGTAATAGTGGTAACAACTTACTCAAGGGACTTGATGGTTTCGACACTCTTATTGGAGGAGCAGGCAATGACACTTTCATAGGAGGAGTGGGTAATGACACACTAACAGGAGGAGCAGGTAATGACCAATTCCTCTTTGGTAGTGGAGCTAAATTTACTCCTACTCATTTTGGAGTAGATACTGTCACTGATTTTGTCAAAGGAACCGATAAAATTTCCCTCAGCAAAGTTTCTTTTACCGCTCTCACCAGCGCAGTTGGTAATTTAAACTCTTCGGAATTTGCTCTGATTAATAGTGCAGTAAATGAACTGTTTCTTGCAGGTTCAAGCAGTGCCAAAATAGTTTATAACTCTGCAACAGGAAATTTGTTCTATAACCCAAATGCTGCGATCACAGGCTTAGGAACTGGCGGCTCCTTTGCAACTTTATCTGGTCTGCCCAGCCTCGGTGCAACAGATTTTCGAGTTCAAGCTTAGACTTGCATTTTTGTCTTATTAACTGTATTTTTGTCTTAACGGTTTAACCAAATTATTAATTGAGGAGAATTTTTCGTGCTGAAACTATCAACTCTAATCTCGGCAACTGCTATTAGCGTATTAGCAAGCTCAACAAGTGCATCTGGTGTTGTTTTAAATGGCAGTTTTGAAACAGGTAATTTCACTAATTGGACAACCACAGGAGATACATCCATTCAAGATTCAGGTTTTGGGGTAACGCCTACCGACGGCAACTATCAAGCGGCTCTCCAAACCCTTGCAAATACAACGGGAGCAAGTGCTTCTAACCTAGAAAATTTCTTGGGACTTTCTCGCGGAACCTTAACTAATTCGGGGGCAACAGAAGGCTCTGCTATCCTACAAATAATTGAGGCTAATACGGGTGATGTTCTCTCTTTTGACTATAATTTTCTGACTGATGAAGTCCCAGGCAACTCGGATTTTAATGATTTTGCTTTTTTTACCCTTGATAATAATCTTATTTCTTTGGCAAATACTTTCTCTCCCGACTTATTTTCCCCATCTTTTTCTAGTTTTGCGGAGGAAACTGGTTATAAATCCTTCTCCTACACCATTACGAGTGCTGGAACCTATACTCTAGGATTTGGGGTTGTGGATGTGGACAATACAGGCGGAGGAGATACGGGAGTTAATTCTGGTTTATTGGTGGATAATGTCCGAACAACTCCTGTTCCCGAACCAATGACCATTTTCGGCTCCTTAGCCGCTTTGGGCTTTATGAAAAAATTCAGCAAGAAACGGAACGAAAATCAAGATTAAATTGCCATTTTGCTCCCAAGTTAGTCAATTACAATTCAACTACGCCTGCAACCAATTTCCAAGGAGGATCAACCTCCCAAGAATCATCTGAACGAAAAGGCATACTTAAACTCACTGTTACCAAACAAGAAACACTGATTTGATAGCCACACTCTAATTTATTAAGTAATATGCGATCGGTAATTTTTATTCTTTCTAAAAGGCAAGAATTTTTAACAATTAATTTTGCTCTTTGATCGCTAGAAATTAGTAATTTATCAACATAAACTAGCTGTAAAGTTTTCCTTTGTTGAGGAAGTAAAGATTGCAAATACTGAACAGTAACATATCTACTTGAATTATGTAGAATTAAACTGTTCCTACTAGCAAAACGCAGGACATCTTGAGGAGAGAACTTTCCAACTTTTTTCCATGATCCTTGAGCAATATTGCGATTTTCTGATTCAAAACCAAAGTCTAACCCTGAATCTTCTAAAGGAATATCCAAAATATCCAATAAAGCAGGTTCCTGACCATCAATTAAACGTATTCTTCGGGGAACTCGTCCATTGTCAGGATAGTTTTTATAGATAGGACGAATCCATCGTCCCGTTTCTAGATCAATTCCTGCGATACAGCGTTCTTGCCTCTTGATGGAGTTTGCCAAACAAATAATCTGCGTCATGATTCGGAATCAGTAAAAGATTTTATTCGTTTGAATATATCACAAGTGTACTATTTTTACCTCTGTAAATTTATCAGATAAATACTCTGCCACAATTCGGCGATGACAATGATGCGGTTTAGCTTCACTACAGAGAAAACAAGATTCTTGTAATAGATCGGGGGTAAGCTTAGTTTCAATTTTACGTTTTTTAATTAATGCCCTAAATTCTTGCTCATAGGTATCCCAAGTGATTTCTTTCTTCTTATACGCATTTAGGATGTCACCTGTAGGAGCTAAATCTAAATCATGTTCATACTCAATGCTCCCAATCGTTTTAAGAAAATAGGATAAATCTTGCTTTTTACTAAATCCCGCTAACTGAGAAACATTATTTAAGCGGGTATCAATCACTCGTTTGATATTGTTTTTGAGAAGAAGCTCAAAAAATGTCTCAGCACTCTTTTGAGTAAACCCAATTGTAAATAAGTGAATTGAATTTTTCATGTTTATATTGTCCTAATTATTTTCTAGTTCAATATAGGCAACTTTATTACCTTGTTGTTTATAAGCTTTAGTGACTAATTCTTCTCTGGGAGTATTGATTAATGCGTTAATTTCATTATTAACTTCATCAAAAATACTTAACTGAACTTGAGGCTTTGGTAATAAATCCAATGATTCCAATAAACGATCCTCAAGCTGATAATGAGACTCTAAATCTCCATTAGATAAAATATGATGAATATTCAGATCAAAATCTCGTAAATATTGACAAATCAAAATCGCTCGATGACAAGTAATCGGATCTTTCTCCGCACACATCAACGCAATTCTATGTTTTTCTGAACCGATTGCGACCCTCTTTAAACCCTGCTGAAAAGCAACCGTATTCGCTATTTTTTCATACACCGCCTTCCCCTCAACATAACAATCTTCATCACTCGGTCTTGCTCCCAGTTGATCCCCTAAAAAAACATATTGAATATTATTTTGCTTTAACAAAAACTTCAGATAATCCCGACAAAAATGAGGTAAATAACGACTATAGGGATGAGATCTCACATCACCCAAAGCCGTGATATCATGCCGTTTTAAATGACAAATAAAATCTTCTTCACTTAAATTAGAATGCCCGATGGTAAATAGCTCTCTTTTTTGAGACATAGCAAAGACCATTAATCTAGAAAGACAGTAATAATAAGAAAAAACGCCCATTAACCAACTGCGTGAATTATATAATAATAAATCTATCTTAAAATTTCTAGTATTCATCGCACTATATCAGCTACACAAAATCAAATCGACGAGGAGTAAACCGTGACCGTTAAACCCGAATGGCTGAGAGTAAAAGCCCCCCAATGGCAACGAGTGGGCAGTGTTAAGGAGATTTTACGCGATTTATCCCTCAATACCGTCTGTGAAGAAGCCTCTTGCCCCAATATTGGAGAATGCTTTCAGGCAGGAACCGCAACCTTTTTGATCATGGGACCAGCTTGCACCCGCGCCTGTCCCTACTGTGATATCGATTTTGAAAAAAAGCCCCAACCCTTGGATGCAACAGAACCGATCAGATTAGCCGAAGCCGTGAAACGCTTAAATCTCAATCATGTCGTCATTACGTCTGTGAACCGTGATGATCTGCCCGATGGTGGTGCGTCTCAATTTGTGTGTTGTATTGAAGAAACTCGGAAAATTTCCCCTAAAACGACCATTGAAGTTCTCATTCCAGACCTATGCGGAAACTGGGACGCTCTAGCCATTATTCTCAGTGCCAATCCCGAAGTTTTAAATCATAATACCGAGACAATCCCCCGTCTCTATCGTCGGACTCGTCCCCAGGGAGATTATGGGCGATCGCTGGAACTCTTGAAACGTACCCGCGAAATTTCCCCTAGCACCTACACCAAATCGGGCTTAATGGTGGGATTAGGGGAAACCGATGCCGAAATTCGTCAAGTTATGGAAGATTTGCGGGCAGTCGATTGCGATATTTTGACTCTCGGCCAATACCTCCAACCGACCCAAAAACATTTAGGAGTGCAAGAATTTGTCACCCCAGAACAATTTGAAGCCTGGCGAATTTTTGGGGAATCCATTGGCTTTTTGCAAGTCGTTTCTTCACCTTTAACTCGCAGTTCCTACCATGCTGAACAGGTTCGCGAATTGATGGCACGTTTCCCCCGTCCAAATAATAGTCAATCAAGAAAATAAAGAGAATTGACTCGATCGCCAATTTACGAAAAATTAATTCTAAACAATCACAATGATCCTTCAAGATTCGTAATCGTTCAGAGGGACAAAATCTGATAATCTAAAAGTCATGGAAGAAAAACACCTACTAGAGACAGGCGAAATTGACGAAAATGATTGGGATAAAACTCCAGTCAGCGTCAAAAACTTGGTGTTGAAATTAGTTGG
>JBEIFD010000260.1:0-5912 GCA_040382535.1 Merismopediaceae cyanobacterium | reverse complement strand
TCCCGAACTTTTAAGACATTTAGTTTATCTAATGAGAGAAGCTTCTAAGCAGACACAATTGATTGTTGCAACCCACTCAGATCGATTGATTAAATTTCTCGACCCCAAAGAAGTTTTAATTTGTGATCTAGAAGAAGGTGAAGCAAAAATGACCTGGGCAGACACCCTTCATTTGGATCAATGGTTGGCAGATTATAGCCTGGATCAAGTTTGGGCAATGAATATAATGGGTGGTCGTCCATGAAAATTGCTATTTTGGTTGAAGGTGCTACTGAAATGGCATTTAGGGAGAAATTTCGTGAATTTTTGCAAGGTTATTTAGGGCAAAATATGCCAAGACTTAAATTTATTGCCTGCGATGGTCGCATTCCCAAAGAAGGAAAACTCAAACGTGTTGTTGAAAATCTCCTAAACAATGATAAATATGACGCGGTAATTGCCCTTACAGATGTTTATACGGGAACAAAAGATTTTAACGATGCGGCCGATGCTAAAGCTAAAATGGCAGGTTGGACAGGAAATAATCCCAATTTTTATCCCCATACAGCGTTGCACGATTTTGAAGCTTGGCTACTTCCCTATTGGTCAACTATTCAAGAATTAGCAATACATAATCGAAAAGCTCCTAGCGGTTCTCCTGAAACAGTGAATCATAATAAGCCTCCTTCTTATCATATTCAAGAAATTTTTGAAATAGGAAAGTGCAAGAGTAGTTATGATAAGCCGATTCATGGAAAAGCAATTCTCAAGAAGAATGATAATGATCTGATGATTGCCATTCAAGCCTGTCCAGAATTAAAAGCTTTTGTGAATACAATCATTTCTCTTTGCGATGAAAGCCAAGTAATTTCTTAATCAGTTAGAAAATTAAACGCGATCGCCTACTACCCAATAATTCATAAAAAAATGATTACGACGACAGCAGGCGGTAAAAAGAACCAATCAGAATTTTCAGTAGTGTCTAAAAAGAACTCTTTTAGATAGCTTTAGAGAAAATTCCCTCACTTTTTTTGCTCAAATAAGTATCAAAAACGGCGGCAATATTTCGGATTAATAAGCGTCCACTGGGAGTCACTTCGATTCCATCTCCCCAACGTTGAATTAGGCCATCTTTTTCGAGCGCATCTAAAGCCACCAGTTCGGAAGCAAAATAATCATTAAAATCCAGATCAAAGCCTAAATGATATTTCGACTCTAAATCGGGAGCCGAAAGTTTAAATTGACACATTAATTCCATAATGATCGTGCGACGAATCAGATCATCCTGGGTTAGTTTTACCCCCTTTTCGATAGGAATTTGATGAGAATCAATAGCTTGATAAAAGTCTTTTAAGTGTTTGTGATTTTGGAGATAAACATCCTGCAACATACTAATAGAAGTCATGCCAAAACCGAGTAAATCAGATTCGGGTTGGGTGGTATAGCCTTGGAAATTACGATGGAGTTCTCCTTTTTGTTGCGCGATCGCCAATTCATCATTGGGTTTAGCAAAGTGATCCATGCCGATAAAGACATAATCATTTTGGGTTAATTCTGCGATCGTCATTTGCAGAATATCCAATTTTTCTTCACCGACGGGCATTTCCGATTGGGGCATTTTTTTCTGAATCGGTTTCATCCAAGGTACATAGGCAAAATTAAATACCGCAACGCGATCGGGGTTAAGTTGAATTGTTTTTTGAATAGTTTCCTTAAAAGTTTCTAGGGTTTGGAAAGGCAGACCATAAATCAAATCTACGTTCACACTTTCAAAACCTGCTTCCCGAATCCAAGACATCACATTAAACAGCATTTCTTCAGGTTGAATGCGATTAACGGCTTCTTGAACTTTAGGATTAAAATCCTGAATTCCAAAACTAATGCGATTAAAGCCCAATTTTTTCAAGAATAAAATATATTCTCGATCTACATAACAGGGATTAATTTCAATAGAAATCTCGGCATTGGGATCAAAGGAAAAATTTTCGTGAAAGGTATTCCATAAAAATTCCAGTTGTTCCTGATTCAAATAATTCGGTGTACCGCCGCCCCAGTGCATTTGCTGAACCAGGCGATCGCTTTTAACTAAAGGTGCAATCTGTTGAATATGTTTTTTGACATAATCGAGATAGGGTTGAACAACTTGTTTTAACTGAGTAATAATCGTGTTGCAACCACAGAAATAACAGGCTTTTTCACAAAAAGGAATGTGGCAATAGAGCGATAAAGGTGTTTTTTTATAGTTGCCCGCCGCGATCGCCCCTCGAAATAAAGATTCATCAAAATTTTCCGTTAATTCTGTCGCAGGAGGATAACTGGTATAACGAGGAACGGGTTGGTCGTATTTATGCAGTAAATCAGAATCAAATTTAACGTTTTGGCAGAGAGATTTCATAGATAATTATTCTTTCAATAATGAGAATTGATCAATTATTTTTGCGATAATTGTAGGGGCGCATAGCGTGCGACTGTTTTATTTTTTTGGGAGTTTGATCCCCCTAAATCCCCCTTGATAAGGGGAACTTTTAATCAACAGTAATTAAGGAAACTATACCGTGATGGAAACTTTTAGTTTATTCCGCCGCAACTAAAGCGACTGTGCCATGATTAGGGCGATGACGTTCCGTGCTACCAGGACGATCTTGGCGAGTCAGTAAATCGAAGGTGTGATCCCCGATCGCGTCTTTAACATCGGGTTCGAGATCGTGCATCACATCTCGGTTCAACGCAAAAGCATAATTGGCTTCTTCCACAACGGCTTTAATCGTTAGATCATCTAAGAGTAAATCATCTAAAGCTTGACGATAAACATCTTTAAAAGCCCGTCGTTCGGCAGGCGTTGAAAATGCTTCAAATTCATAAAAGCGAGTACCTTTTTCATCAGGTAATTCTAGGGCAGAACGGATAATTCCTTTCAGGCTTTGACCCCCTGATAAATCTCCCATATAACGAGTATAGGCATGGGCAATTAACAAAACAGGATTCTTTTCAATCAGTTCCTGGAGGCGATCGCAATAAATTTTCCCCGCAGGTAAGGGCGCAATATCATTTTTCCAATTTTTGCCGTAATAAAAAGCAAGATCTTGTTCTAAATTAGCAGTGCGATTCAATTCAGAAAAATATAAACGACCAACAATTTCATGATCTTTGTGCTGTTCAAAACCTGCTTCTAGGGTGCTATAAACGAAATATAAATTGGCGAGTAATTTACGAAAAGGTTCCCGTTCGACAATGCCTTTCAGAAAACATTTCATGTAAGCTGTATTTTCGGCAAGAGTATGGGAAGCTTGGGTTCCTTCGCGTAATTGAGTTGATAAATGAGTCATGGTAATTTTTAGTAAGTGTGAATTAAATAATTTGGGTTCTCTGGACATTGGGGCGATTTATCTTATCTTGTCCAAGGGCGAACGCAATTCGCCCCTACAGAAGGTTTTGGTAGGATCGTAGGGGCGCAACGCTTGCGCCCAAAACACTAATGAACTTGGCCGCGTAGGGCTTCGGCGTTAATGGGTTTTTGCAGAAAAATCAAGAACATATTCCAGACGATTTGGGCAATCCAAGGTGATTTTTGGAAGAATTTAACCACAGTTGGCTGATTATTTTGAGCGATCGCGGTTAATTGTTCGTTAGCTTGGGAACAAATTTCTAGACGATCAAAAAACTTGGGATGATTGGTATCCAAAACTTCGGGAAAAGCACGGGCGGCGGTTTCGTTGGTGTGACGAACTACGTCAAGGTTGTACTGACGGGCATCCATGCCGATGGATTTATAAAAATCGGAGCGTTCAAATACCGTTAACGTGTGGGTCACAAAGACTGTCAAGAGGAAAAATTTTGCCCAAAGCCGAGATTGCCAAGTTTTCCAGAGATTTGGCTGCGATCGCAATAGAGCTTTAAAAAAGTCACCGTGACGGTTTTCATCTTGACACCAATTTTCAAAATAACGGAAGAGGGGATAAATACGGTGTTCGGGATGCTCTTCTAGATGACGATAAACGAGGATATAACGCCAATAGCCGATTTTTTCTGAGAGATAAACCGTATAGATGACCCATTCGGGCGGAAAGAAGGTATAGGTGCGTTTTTGTGTCAAATATTTCAAATCTAAGGACAACCCAAAATCCGACATTGCTTTATTAATAAAACCAGCATGGCGGGCTTCATCGCGGGCTAACAGGGAAAAAGCTTCGGCCAATTGGGGATTGCGACCTTTTAGTTGACGAGATAATTCTTTAAATAAGAGAAAGCCAGAGAATTCTGACGTACAGGAGCGTTCTAGGAAATCAATGAAAGCGTGGCGGGTTTCTCCATCAATATGATCCCAAGATTGCTTAAATTCCTCATCTCTAACAAAATGATAACGGTTATAGTCTGCTCTTAACTCGTCCAACGAGGCTTGAATTTCTTCTTCCTGAAGCTCAAGAGCCATATTCGCGATCTTGTCAAAATCGGTGGTATAAAATCTAGGGGTTAATAACGTTTCTTTAACAGGGGCTTTAATACCAGGACGTAAAATATCGAAAGTCGGTGTAGGAGCGGCAGTAACCATAAAGTTGTAAAAAATCAAGAATAAAAAACATTGCTGAATCTCATCTTTCTGTAAGCTTAAGGAAATTACAAGATAGTTTCTCCTAGTACCCCTTAGTTACCTAAAGTAAAAAATTATTGTCCTTAAAGGGATACAGCTACTTCTAAAGAAATGTTAAGGTTTAAAATCAGGCTTCCTTTCCGCACGATCCAACATAATGCCAGAAAATAATCTTTGTTCTGATATCAGTTTTCAATGTCCCATCCAATTTATCGTGAATTTATTGGGCAATAAATGGTCGATTCTCCTGTTGCGCGAATTATTTGATGGCGATCGCCGTACCAATGAGTTACTCAAGATTTTGCCTGGCATCAGTAGCAAAACCCTGACCATTCGTCTGCGAGAGCTAGAAACTCATGGTTTGGTGGAAAGGCGCGTCTATGCCGAAATTCCGCCCCATGTGGAGTATTCTCTGACGGATAAAGGTAAACAAATCCAACCCGTAATGACCGCGATGTACCAACTCGGTTCTCAGTGGCTCGATCAAAAAAGTTGCGTTTGTCCCATAGAAAAAGCTCCTTTTATCTAATAAAATGCTTAATGAGTCGGATTTAACCACAGCGATCGCACATCATAGATACGATAATTTTGATTCTGAAAAGCTAAGGGAAAATGGGATTGATAATATTCTTCGTTTGCTTGAAAGTCATTAAGTTCACTAGGGCCAATCACAACATAACTGATACGATATTTTTTTAATAAATTGCTTGTATTTTCACCCCCTTTAAACATTAATTTTAAATCTTTCTCTCGTTGTTCATATAAAAAACCAAAATTAGCAACCCAAGCCGTATAACCCATAAAAATTGGTCGGGCGGCCCAGACCATAATGAAATGATTATGACTGGTTGCCGTCAAAAATCTCGCTAAAGGATCGGTTTTTTTCCGAATTTTAATTCCTAGTTCAATATCATCATTGCTTGTGATCAATAGATAATTACTCGTCTGAAGTCGAACAAGTTCCAAAAAGCCACTAAAGCTTAAAAAAATCACCAAGAAAATAACAGAAAGTTTATTAATAATTTTCCATTGAGTTTTCGTTGTCCAAGTTAAACTTAAGGATTTTGCGGCCAGCCCCGAAAACCCTAGATAAACCCATAGAAATAATTTAGAATTATCCCAAGAAATCGGTTGAAAGGTAATTAAATTAGCCACACCAAAAAGCATAAAAAAGCCAAAAAAGAAAGCTTTAATCTCAGGCGATCGCCCTGACAAACGACTAAATCCAAAAACGGCAACGGGAAGCATCAAACCCCAGAGTTTCAGCCACATCATTATCCATCCCCAAAGACCGCCCTGGGAAGTCCAGCCTGGAGTCCAAGTCATAAATTTGGAATTTTCAATT
>JBEIFD010000259.1:0-5935 GCA_040382535.1 Merismopediaceae cyanobacterium | reverse complement strand
AACCTCATCGGCATAAATATTCCCCAACCCTGCTACCAATCGTTGATCTAACAAAGCGGTTTTAAGCGATCGCTGGCTTTTACTTAATTTTTGTTGGAGATAACTGACAGAAAAATCTGTTGAAAATGGCTCTGGCCCTAACTTTTGTAAACCCGTCATAATCGTTTCTGGATTTACATCGGGTGGAATTGCCCAAATTTTCCCAAAGGTGCGAATATCCACAAACCGTAATTCCTGACCATTTTCACATTCAAAATAAATTCGGGTATGACGCGATCGCGCTTCATCCGACTTGACCCAGAGTAATTGTCCCGTCATGCGGAGATGAACCCCCAGGTAACCCGCCGATTTTCCCGTAGCGTTTTCCAAGACGGCTAATAAATATTTACCCCGTCTTTGCCAAGTTTGAATCCTGACATCCCGCAACTGTTGCCAAAACTGGTCAACAGAAAAGGGGTAAGCCAGCGTGCTGAGTAGCAACACCTCTCCCCCTTTAATCACTTGATTCGAGGTCAATTGATTAAGACCCCGACAAACCGTTTCAACTTCTGGTAACTCTGGCACAATCAGTTAATTTAAAAATCGACAAGGAAAAGCTCCCTGATGATCTTAACCTTTTGCTGGAGCAGATTTCACCAATTCCAACTCGCTTTCGGCAAAGTTGTTGGTGTTGATGCCCGAAGCACTACCGCTAAAACCCGCGTAATTGACGCGCTCAAAACGGACGATTACGGGATACAGAATACCGCTTTTTTCTACCGTTGCAACCGTGCCTACGTCGCCGTACCAATAGGATTCGGGACGCTTGATTTTAACGGTGTCTCCACGTTTGATAGCCATAGATTTTTATTCCTTGATAAGTCCGTATTTCAAAAAAAACCTGATTTTCTGTATTCCCGAAGGAATAATGATCAACAGGGTTTGTCCAGTTTACTTAATGCCAAATTTTACCAGTTTTCCCCTCGTTGTCGATGACTCACCCCAGTTTGCGATTACAAATCTTTACATAATGAGGTAACCGCCTGTCCCTATTTTCTTCTTCAATAAAAAGGGATATCGCCCATAATCATAAGTAGTTGTACAAAATTAATTACGCAAAAATCGGCTTGAAAAGCTTGTATAACAGTAAAGCTATGTGTAAATAATTTTGTCTTATTACTTAAGTGCGGTTACTTCCTTGATAGAATAAAGGAGTTTTTTGCTCTCTAAGATTAATTTATTTCACAATGGCTATGGGATAAAACCCTTCGATCAATAAATGATAGTTATCCAAAAAAGGCATCACAGTTTTGACATTGATAATCCCCAAAACTATTAAAAGGGGGTTTAAGAGCAGTAACTATAATACATTCTTTATTTTTGTCATAACAAACAGTACAAAAAGGGCCGTCTCCATCCTGAGAATAATAAAGCCCGTCCCGAAAAATCGGTTTATCTAAATTGATAGCAGATTGCTCTAATACTTTAATTCTCGCCTTTAAAGCATCATTTTCTTCCTTGAACCGCACGATTATACAGTCCTATTAATTTATTTTCTTCCCACTCACTGAACCAAGTATAAATTGTCTTTCTTGCTACTTCAAATATTGTCATCAACTCTTTTATCGTCGTTCCCTGAAAACTCAATACAAGGCATTTTGCAGGTTATCTTGTTTGATGATGCTCACTATATCGGTAAATAAGTTCTCGCATCTTTTGTGTTTCCCAGCTTAAATCACGAATAAATCTCATAGTTGGTTCCTTCTTGATTTTTTAAAAAATCATCATAAGTCTTTGCTTAATTGGGTAATTAATTTTACCGACCTACTTAAGAAAAGCATCTTTTTGACTCTGTACCTAAATTTAACCAGATGAATATTTCTAAAATCATCTTAACAAAAGGCGCGATCATCCAGTGCCGCTTTGCGATCGTTTGACGGTAAGCTTTTACGCTACCATAGGAGATGGTTAGTTCATTTAAGAGGGATTCCCGTGACGGTTAGAGTTCGTATTGCCCCCAGTCCAACCGGAAACTTACATATTGGCACCGCCAGAACTGCCGTATTTAATTGGTTATTTGCTCGCCATCACGGTGGAACGTTCATTCTTCGTATAGAAGACACCGATATAGAGCGATCGCGTCCCGAATATACCGAAAACATTTTGTCAGGATTGCGCTGGCTAGGACTGGATTGGGATGAAGGCCCATTTTTCCAGACCCAACGCTTAGACCATTACCAAAAAGCGATTCAAACTCTTTTGGATAATGGCTCTGCCTATTACTGCTATGTGACCTCGGAAGAATTAGACGAAATGCGGGAAAAACAAAAAGCCCGTAATCAAGCTCCCCGTTACGATAATCGTCACCGCAATCTGACATCTGACCAAAAAGCCGCCTTTGAAGCAGAAGGCAGAAAACCCGTTGTGCGTTTCAAAATAGAAGACGGTCGAGAAATTGTTTGGCAAGATCAAGTACGGGGCAGAATGGTCTGGAAAGGTAGCGATTTAGGTGGGGATATGGTGATCGCTCGGACTCCAGACAATGGGGGAGAAGGATTTGGGCAACCGCTTTATAATTTGGTTGTGGTTGTAGATGATATTGATATGACCATTACCCAGGTAATTCGTGGCGAGGATCATATTGCTAATACGGCCAAACAAATCTTGCTTTATGAAGCATTAGGCGCGACAATTCCTGAATTTGCCCATACTCCCCTGATTTTAAATAAAGAAGGCAAAAAATTGTCCAAACGAGACGGCGTAACTTCCATTGATGATTTTAAAGCAATGGGATTTGTTCCCGAAGCCTTAGCGAATTACATGACTCTTTTAGGTTGGACACCGCCCGACTCTATAGAAGAAATTTTTACCCTTGCCCAAGCTGCCGAAAGCTTTAGTTTAGAACGAGTCAACAAAGCAGGAGCCAAGTTTGATTGGGATAAATTGGATTGGCTCAATAGTCAATATCTGCACCATTTACCTGCTAGTGAATTAGTAGAGCGTTTGATTCCCTATTGGCAAGGGGCGGGTTATCCAGTTGATCTAGAAGGCGATCGCCCTTGGTTAGAACAATTAGCCACTCTAATTGGGCCGAGTCTTACTCGATTAGCGGATGCGGAAAAAGAAAGTCGGCTAATTTTCACAGAAACTATCGAATTTCAAGCCGATGCCGTCCAACAATTACAACAACCCAGCGCGAAGGATGTTCTTAATAGTGTCTTGGCAGTAATTGATGCGGGAGAAATTTTAACTGAAGAAAATACCAAGGAACAAATTAACCAAATCACTAAATCCTTGGGTGTGAAAAAGGGTGTCGTGATGAAATCCCTACGGGCGGGTTTAATGGGTGCATTGCAAGGCCCTGATTTAATGCAATCCTGGGTGCTGTTAAATCAAAAAGGTTGGGATAAAACGCGCTTAAGCCAAGCGTTGACTCTTTAAAAATAATTCAAGGGCGATCGCAATTCGCCCCTACATTACATAGGGTTTTTCGGGGATCGGAGGGGCGCAAGGCTTGCGACCAAAACTAGCTACCTACGACAGATCTTTGGGGACTTCTACGGGGACTTCGACCATCGGTTCCATTAATTTTTGGGGAAGAGCAACGACGGCTTTTTCTAATTCGGGGAGAGCCACTAATTCTCGTTGTTTTTCTCGCACGGCATTCGGGAGCAACATCGGGAGAGGATCTTGTTGATCTAACCAGTAACTCGCCACAGGCAGAGTATGTTCCAAATCTTCCAATAAACGGGGAATAATCATCACCGCATGGAGTTCCCCAATTTTTTCTGCTTCCTGCATTCCCACTTCGATCGCGATCGCCACATTAGCCACCGTGCCGCGAATAATGGCAGTACAAAGCCCATCCCCGATGGTTTCATAAGACGCTAACTGAACATCCGCCGACTTTAACATCGCATCCGCCGCTCCGACCATTGCAGGAAAACCCCTGGTTTCAATCAGTCCAATGGAACGATTACTCAGCCGACTGGAACCCCTTTGCTGTTGAGCAATTTCGACTAAATGGCTACCAATGGGAAAAATCGCTTCTAAATTAGGCATCGGACGAGCAATCACTAATTTAGAAATTAACTGACCGAACTGTTCTGCGGTTTTTGCTCCCGCTTCTACTGCCAGCCGCACATCTGCAATTTTTCCCCTTACTACGGCGGTACAATGACCACTGCCAATTTTTTCATAGCCGACTAGGGTGACTTCGGCGGATTTCAACATCATATCTGCCGTTCCCACGATCGCTGGAAAACTTTTTGTAGAAACCAATCCCAAGGCACTATCGCTCGGTCGGTAATAATTTTTAGCGGGTCGAGGCTGGGGGGCAGTACGGCGAGAAAGATTGAGTTGAGACATTTAATTGCCCTAAACGGAAGAATAGAAAAACAAAATGAATTCCTAACATATCTATTCTATCTAGTTTATCCTGCTATCCCATCCTTGAGTACGGCATAACCCAAGTATTTTTGAGACGATCATGATTATTTTGGCGGAAAAGTTGCTCATATCAGAGGCTGGACTCTCTTTGACGCGATCGCTTCCCGATTAATTACTGTACTGATTCCAGTGTTAATCGCCAGGAAAAAGTGATGGCAGATTGTTTGCCATCAGGTCATCGTCCGATGTCAAATTATTTTGACCTAGGAAAAATATTGTTTGTGTTTATACACAAGATACCTAAGTAGAACGATCGGCTTTTCACGATGCTAAAAAAAGACTCATAGGAATTTTGTCTATGAGGCATCAATTCCTTTAAACCACTGGGATTGGTAGATTTTGTTTTCCCGTTATTTCTTCCAATACTTATTGATCCGTAAAACCTAGTGGTATTCGTAGATACAAGACTTTATTTTCAGTAAAAGTACGGAAGCAATACGATCTTGTTCACTGCTATCTTTAAATTGTCTTTAAATCGTCTTTACTTGTTACATTGTTACAAAGGCTGTCGCAAGGGGTTAAGGTTATGTCCACTGAAACATTAAATACTACTTACGGAATTGCGAGTGCGGGGCTACTGCCTGTCGCAGAATCTACTGATCCCTATGGCTTGTTTTCAGAAACGATGACGGAGTCAGTGGGGGACAGTACCTCTCTCGATCCCCTACTTCCCCTTGCGACCAAAGTGGATTTTAACTACCAGCCTCTAACGAGCTACACTCAAGATACCTCCAATGCCTCCGTCCAAATTAGTGAGGTTGGTTCGACTTTAAAGCTTTCCAACACTGCATGGAAAAAAGTTGATTTTATTTATAACGTCAACGCCAATACCGTCCTGCAATTTGAGTTTCGTAGTGATGCTATCGGCAAGGTTAGCGCGATCGGTTTTGATAATGACAATAATTATTGGAATACGAATTGGAGCAGCCCCACAGGTTTCAAATTATCAGGTTCTGAAACATGGACTGGTTGGAATCAAGCCATCAATAATTACAATGGGACGGAATGGCGGACTTATTCAGTCAATATCGGCAAAAATTATACAGGCCCTATCCAATATTTGTTTTTCGGTAATTCCCCGAACACGACGAGTGCATTAGAAAATAGTTTTTTCCGTAATGTTCAAGTTTATGATATAAATCCCCTCGATACTGTTGCTCCAACGGTAGCTAGTTTAAACGCTCCGACCATAACTAGTAGCACCAAAGATTATTCATTTAATGTGAGCTATACCGATAGCGTTTTAATGAATGCGGGTAGTCTGGATGGCAAAGATATTCGAGTAACGAGTGCCAACGGTTTTAATCAAATAGCTCAATTTGTGAGTTCAACGACCTCTGCTGACGGTAAAACAGTTGTAGGAACCTACAAAATTAGTAGCAATCTAGGGTGGGGCATCAACGATAAAAATGGAGTTTACACCATTAGCCTAGAAGGCAATCAGGTTGGCGATTACAACTACAACTTCATGGCGGCGCAAACCTTGGGTACTTTTAATATTAATGTT